>DATCFI010000172.1:0-22594 GCA_036509585.1 Hanamia sp.
ATGCCAAATATTCAAAACAACTTGCCTCGTCTTTAAATTGCCGATTAAATTTGATTGAGTTCACTCCTACAAATTTAAACTTTTTATCCATCGAGCTAAAATAGCTCTTTTTTAATTATTGGGTGGCCTAAACGTATATACCTAATAACTTTTTTTAAAAACTAAAGTTAAGAAGGAAAATTTTTATAGTTATTACTTCTGGCGCATACCATGGGTTGCCGAAAATTACGAGTATTGGAACAAGATCATTGATGACTAAACTCACTCTCAGTAGCGCGGGGATAGTATTTAGTTCTTTACGTAAAGTATCCTCTGGTGTTTTTTATATTTCATCAAAATGAAAATCGTGAATGTTTGTTGTTTTACTGCAATTTTTAATATCCGCAAGAGCATTCGAAAATATTAATCGGAATGATTGTTAGTATCCAAAGCTCACTATTCAAAAGTGGGAACACTTTCATTATTCGTATTTAGTATATATCTTTCATCAATAGTCTTCCGTCTGATAGCTTTTACTTGGGCTAATAGTTTTGAATAGCTTAAATAATACGTATTAATAGAAATGCAGGAAAAAATAGATTCTTTCAGAGAAGAAATAGATACCAGAAATTCTAACAGCCCGGAAGTATTTAAGTACGATTGGCTAACTATAAATGGACTCAATAATTTAAAAGCCGTTATAAGAAAACAAACTTTTTCTGCTAACGACAAGCGAATTTATCTCTTCGGGAAGCATGATGATTGTGTAATGGAAGGTGCACAAATATTTATCCATTTATTCGAGTTGCCAAAAGGCAAAAATGAATTAGACAAACAATTTCATTTTTACGACGATCAACATAAGAACTTCTTCCTGAGCGAAAGGCGGAAGTTTGACAGTTCAGTTTTAAGCTTAAAAAATATACCAGACACCTTTGTCAGTCATAAAGCATTTCAAACAAAAGATGGACGATTTAGGAAAAGAATCGTTCACTTGTATGAATATGAACACATCGCGTTAATGATCGTGTATTCATTAAATTCTATTGAATTTATAGAAAATTCATTTTTTAAGATAATTGCTGAGAATATCCAGGTTTGAATCAGGCTGAATTCTAATGCAGACAACTAGGTGTCAGCGATATTGCCCTAAGGCATAGTGAAGATATGTTTCAAATCCAGATTCTTTACTTGTTGGATAAAACTATCAAGCAACGGATAAGTTGAAAATAATTCGCTAAAAACAATAATGAAAACAACGCCAAATAAAGCGCCCCAGATGTGCGCGGAATGATTGATGCGCGAGCCGCCTTTTTTACCAAGAAAATAAGAGACCACCAGGAAAAGAATTCCGAATAAAAAACCAGGGATAAAGATGGGGATGAATAACAACCCGATGCCCTGTAACGGCTGAAACATAATATAAGCGAAAACTGCCGCTGATACAGCGCCTGAAGCGCCAAGGCTTCGGTAAACCGGATTTGTTTTATGTTTAAAAAAATCAGGGACTACAGAGGCGATCAATGCCAGGAAATACAGCAGCAAATAAAATGTAGTTCCATAATTTCCAAAAATATTTACAAAAGATTGTTCGCAGGCACCCCCAAATAAATAGAATGCATACATGTTGAAAAACAAGTGTGAAAGATCAGCATGTATAAATCCATAAGTGATGAAACGGTAATATTGATTTTTTTCCCTGATGTCTGCCGGGTAAAAGATCAAATCATCCATTGCTTTCGGAGACCTGAATGCTAATAAGGAAACGAGGACTGTAATGACTATGATTATTATGGTGACAGACATGTTATTATTTTTAAAGTGCGTCAAACCTACATAAAAACTAACAATAAAATTAGGGTGTTGATGCTAAATGAAATCAAGCCAGAAAGGTTTTTTAAGAATCACTTTAAATGTATACCTGTTAAATAACTCTTCTTGATTTTTATCAAACCAAGGAAATATCTACTAAGACAGGCGTGTTGCCTTCAACCTGGTTTAATTGTCAGTAAAAAGTCATGTAAGGAAAATCCGTTAGGCAATTAAATATTTTACCTTAGATTTATTCAAATTCAATTACACCCTTTTTTATGAGAAATAGTACCAACAAATTAATTCTTTGCCTGGCATTCTTATTTTTGCTGCCGCAGGCTTATTCACAAAATATAGGCTGGTCTGTAAACAGAGAGGAGCAGCAAAATCACTGGCAGATACAATCTTCTGATAAGGTAAGCGGTGCTGATGAATCAATTTCTACTTCCAATTTTAAGCCACAAAACTGGTACGAGGCAAAAGTGCCATCAAGTACATTGGGTTCACTTGTGGATGCAGACGTTATCAAAAATATTTTCTTCAACCGCAATCTCGAAAAAGTTCCGGATTCGCTTTTCGATTCACCATGGTGGTATCGCAAAAATTTCCGTATTGATAAAACAGAACCTGGCCAGGTGTATCGTTTGCGTTTTAATGGAATCAGTTATCGCGCAGATGTTTGGCTGAATGGAACTAAGATCGCATCGTCCGATACGATAGCAGGTAGTTTCAGACAATTTGTTTTTGACGTAACGCCATTTATAAAAAAAGGAGAAAACGTACTTGCTCTCAAAGTTGCAAAAGCAGAAGGTGGAGATCTGAATATTGGTTTTGTAGATTGGAATCCTGAACCGGCGGATAATAACATGGGCATCTGGCGCAATGTGCAGTTGTTGTCTTCAGGTCCCGTGGCGATAGAACAACCTTTTATAATCACGGATGTAGATACCGCTACACTTGATAATGCGGCGATTACATTGAAAATAAAACTGCATAATTTTTCGGACAAAACAGTTAGTGGTGTGTTGAAAACGGCTATTGGAAACGAGATACAAATTTCAAAAGAAGTATCGCTAAATGCAGGTGAATCAAAAGAAATTATTTTAAACAAAGATGATTATCCGTCATTAAACGTAAAGCATCCTAAGCTTTGGTGGACACATGATTTAGGAAAGCCCAATCTGTATTCTTTAGAAATAAATTATGTAATCAACAACCAGTTATCAGATACGAGAAAATTAAAATTCGGTATTCGATCTATAGAGGGATACTGGACGCAACAAGGCTTCAGGGCGTACCGGCTCAATGGAAAAGATATATTGATCAAAGGCGGTGGCTGGACTGATCCGATGTTGTTGAATGCCACTCCGGATTATGAACGCGCGGGAATTGATTATGCCGTACACATGAACCTCAACGCGATTAGGATGGAAGGTTTTTGGGGGCATGATCAACATATTTTTGATCTCTGTGATGAAAAAGGAATTTTAGTAATGGCGGGGTTTAGTTGCCAGTGGGAATGGAAAGATATTTTTGGTGGTAAGTATGAGGATCAATATGGTTCGATCGTTACCCCCGATCAGATGGACGTCGCGGCCAAATCGTTTCATGATCAAATCGTATGGCTTAGAAACCATCCAAGTATTTTTCTGTGGCTTTATGGCAGCGATAAATGGCCGAGACCTGAGTTAGAGCAGAAGTATCTTGATGTCTTAAGCGCGGTTGATCCTACACGACCTTACGTACAATCCGCCAAAGAATGGGAAAGCGAGATTACAGGCGCGACCGGCGTGAAGATGCGTGGGCCTTATGATTATGTGCCTCCAGATTACTGGTATAAAGATAAATTGTACGGCGGCGCTTTTGGTTTTAATACAGAAACCGGGCCGGGGCCGGAAGTGCCCGTGCTTGAGAGTTTAGAAAAGATGATACCCAAAGATTCGCTTTGGCCGATTGGAAGTTCCTGGTTGTATCACGCAGCCAGGGGACAGTTTCACAATCTTACCGCCTATAATAACGCGATGAATGAAAGGTTGGGACACGCCAGTGATTTGACAGATTATTTGCGCAAAGCGCAATACCTCAATTACGAAGGAATGCGCGCCATGTTTGAGGCTTTTGAAGCGAACCGCTTTCTGGCTACAGGAATTATTCAATGGATGTACAATGCTTCATGGCCAAAGCTTTGGTGGCAATTGTATGATTTTTATCTGATGCCTACAGGGGCTATGTATGGTGCCAGGGATGCCAATGAACCGTTGCACATTTCATACAATTATGGAAATGTCGGAGTCGATGTAATGAATAATACTGCGCAGAAGTCGGATGAACTTTCAGCAAAAATAACCGTGTATGATTTTGATATGAATAAAATATTGCAGGATACGGTTCAGGTACATAATCTGAATTCTCAGGAAGTGCGCCATATATTTAAGTTGCCACCTGAGTTGAATGTAAGTAAAACCTGGTTTCTCGATCTGCGGTTATTAGATAACCATGATAATAGGATCAGCAATAATTTTTATGTGTTGTCTACGCAAGGAGACAGTCTTGACGAAAAGAAAAGTACCTGGTACATAACACCGCAATCACAATATGCAGATTTGACGATGTTGCAGGATCTTCCAAAGGTGAAGTTGACTACAAGCGAAACGAGAAGCGTCAGCGGTGACAGTACGATCATAAATGAGAAGGTAAAAAATACGACATCACATCTTGCGTTCATGGTTTACCTGGATTTGAAAAACGAAAAGAGCAATGAATCTGTTGTGCCGGTATTTTGGAAAGAGAATTATTTCACCCTGTTACCCGGCGAAGAAAGAACGGTTTCAGTCTGGTGTCATACATCCGACCTTAATGGTCAAAAAGCGAAAGTGGTTGTTGGTGGATGGAATGTGGAGTGAGTTGGGAATTGACTAATCACCATTCATGAATAAGAAACTTCTATAAAAAACATACATGACAAAACCAACTATCACTGCCAAGAGAAACTATTACATAGTCTTCCTGATTATGCTCACTTTTTTTGTGATCTCTTTTCTCACAAACGTCATTGGACCTTTGGTTCCGGACATTATTAAAGGTTTTCATCTCAGCCTTACAATGGTGGCTGTTTTGCCTTTTGCCTTTTTTATTGCTTACCTGGTCTCTATTCCGGCGGCAATGCTGAATGAAAAATACAAAGAAAAGAAAATGATGCTGGCGGCATTTGTTATTTCTTTTTTGGGAGCATTAATGTTGGGATTATATCCTAATTATCTGACGGCTATTGTTTCTTTATTTTTAATCGGATGCGGAATGGCCATGCTCCAGGTGGTGATCAATCCATTGCTCAGAACGTCTGGTGGCGAAGAGCATTATGCTTTTAATTCTGTGTTGGCACAGTTGATTTTTGGCGCTGCTTCTTTCCTCAGTCCGTTGGCTTATTCCTATCTGGTAGTAAACCTGTCTCATACTGGTGCGGAAGATCCGGTACAGCGAATTTTTGCTTCCATTGTTCCAAAAAGCCTTCCATGGATATCGCTCTATTGGCTTTTTGCCGTGGTAAGTCTGGTTATGATCGTTGTCATGATCCTTTCGCGTTTTCCAAAAGTAGAATTAAAGGAAGATGAAAAGGCAGGTGCGTTGCAGGTTTATAAAAATCTTTTAAAGAAACCAGTTGTTACCTTATTTTTCGTTGGCATTTTTTGTTATGTAGGTACCGAGCAGGGCACTGCAAACTGGATATCGCAATTTCTTTATCAATATCATCATTACGATCCCCAAACCACAGGAGCCAGTGCTGTAGCCTATTTCTGGGGATTGATGACGGCAGGAGGTGTGTTGGGATTATTTTTATTGAAGATCATGGACAGTGCCAAAGTGCTGATTGTATTTACCATATTGGCCATTATATCGTTAAGTATTGGATTGTTTACGGGCAATGATCGGGTGGCTTTATATGCTTTTCCGATAGTTGGTTTTTTCGCATCTGTAATGTATCCAATCATTTTTTCTTTGGCTTTAAACTCGGTAGAAGAAAACCAGGGAGCGTTCGCGGGAATTTTATTGACTGGCGTTATCGGCGGTGCAATCATTCCATTGATTATCGGGGCTATCGGCGATCATTGGGGTCTGCGTACCGGGATGTTGTTTTTGTACATAACAATGGGATATATTTTGAGCGTTGGTTTTTGGGCTAAACCGATTATTAAAAATAAAACGATAATGATGCAGAAAGCCGAAGGCTAAAGGCGGAAGGCTGAAAAAGCTGAAAGCTCAAAGCTGAATCGTCAATTAAAGTGTACAAACAATATAACAATTTACAACAAAGCAAGACAACAAACTAAATGGCCAACGATAACATTATAGGAATTGACCTCGGCGGAACACATGTTCGCGCTGGTGTGGTGTATGAAGGCGTATTGAAAGATATTTCATCGAGTAGGATTCCAGCATCAGGAACAGTAGACGAAGTTTTACAGGTGATTTTTAATTTGGTTGATCCTTTGGTGAATGAGAAAATAAAATCAATTGGAATAGGAGTGCCCAGTGTGGTAGATATTGAAAAAGGAATTGTTTATGACGTGCAAAATATTCCTTCATGGAAAGAAGTGGCTTTACAAGAAATAATGGAAAACCGCTATCATATTCCGGCATTGATAAATAACGACGCGAATTGTTTTGCGCTTGGCGAAAAATATTTTGGTAAAGGAAAGCACACGCATTCCATGATTGGTTTAACGGTTGGAACCGGCATGGGAGCTGGAATTATTATCAATGACAAATTGTATGCAGGTGTAAATTGTGGTGCCGGTGAATTTGGAAATGTAGAATACTTAGATCAATGTTATGAATATTATGCCAGCGGACAATTTTTTCAAAACTGTTATCAAACAAGTGGTGAAGTTGTTTTTCAAAAGGCACAATCCGGCGATCCCCTTTCAATAATTATTCTGGAAGAATTGGGAACACATATTGGTAATGCTGTAAGAATGATCCTTTATACTTATAGCCCCGAACTGATTATTCTTGGCGGTTCAATCAGTAAATCATATTCTTTTTTTGAAAAAAATATGTGGGAACGGATACGGACTTATGTTTATTCAAATACGTTGAATCAATTTCGCCTGGAAGTATCTGAGCTTGAAAATTGCGGCGTTCTGGGTGCGGCGGCGCTTTATTATGATACTCATTTGTGATAACGGATATTAAATGGGATTCTTGATTAATTGTTGGTTTACTATTGTATAAGAACTTTACAAGTTGGAAACAAAAACTAAACCGTATGAAAAGATATAAAACCTGCAGGTACGAGTACGCTTACCTGTTATCTGCTTCCTTATTTTCATGAAGCGATTTTTATATCATGGATAGGAATTCATTTGCCTCTTATAATGAGAACTGGCGTAGCGGGAATTATCAAATCGTTGCTGTTTGCATTAATTATTGTTTTGATAACCGGTTGGTTGGAAAAGAGGCGACTGAGGCTGAAAATATAGATTGTGATACCCTTGCAGTATATCAAATAAAAGTAAATAGAAAATACAGTTTTTTGTTGTTTTACTGTGAGAGTTTTTTATTGACGTTCATTTCCGGAGGCATCAATATCCCACGGCACCATCGTCGCCCCTGTGATCGGCTACCGCTGTGATGGTTCCATCTTTAATCATGATTACTTCGGTTCTGCCAATAGATCCCCGCTCCTCTATTTTGTATCCCATGGCTTCTAATTTTGCAACCACATCCTTATTAAAAGTTTTTTCTACATAAATCACATCCGGCAACCACTGCTGATGGAATTTTGGGAAGTTAACCGCGTCTTCCGGAGAAAGTTTAAAATCAATTATATCCACAATGGTTTGATAAACACTTGTGGGAATGGTAGTGCCACCGGGCGTTCCAACAACAATGTAGGGTTTGTTATCTTTCAAAACTATGGTGGGTGTCATGCTGCTCAACATTCTTTTTCCTGGTGCGATGGCGTTGGCTTCCTGGCCTACTGTGCCAAACATATTGGGAACGCCGGGTTTCACGCTGAAGTCGTCCATTTCATAATTAAGTAAGAAGCCCGCGCCCGCTACCACAATGCCACTTCCGAAACTTCCGTTCAAAGTAGTGGTGGTTGACACGGCGTTTCCTTCGTTATCCAATACGTCAAAGTGCGTGGTTTCTTCGCCCTCCTGTATGTAGCCTTCTTTTATATCTTTACTGTTTCCTGCCTTTGTCGGATCATAATCGCTCATTCTTTTTTTAAGATATTCGTCGTTCACCAATGTTTTTACAGGTACTTTTACAAAATCAGGATCGCCTAAAAACTTTGCCCTGTCTGCAAATGCGCGCCTTTCCACTTCGCTCATCAATTGCACGGAGGCCAGCGTTCCGTATTTCATGGTGCCAATATGTTCCATGGCGCTCATCTTCAGCATTTGTTCCAATATGATTCCCCCGCTGCTAGGCAAGGGCATTGATACTACGGTGGTTCCTTTATAATCAAAAACAATTGGGGCACGGTTTTTCGCTTTATAATTTTTTAAGTCATCCTCTGTGATAATGCCATGATCCTTTTTCATTTGCTCCGCAATTAATTTTGCAGTTTCTCCTTCGTAAAATCCTTTTGCCCCAAGGTCCCTGATTCTTTTGATTGTATTCGCAAGGTCTTTTTGAACCAACGTATCGCCGGTTTTCCAGGGAGTTTCTTTTACAAAAACAGGAGCCACCTTATTCATTTTTATCAAATCATTTTTAATATAATTGAGGCTGGAAGCTTCACCCGGAGCAAGAGTAAATCCTTTTTCTGCCAGATCAATAGCAGGCTGAATGAGCGTTTTGAAGGGGAGCTTCGCATATGGCATGCATTCAAAAATGCCGGCAACAGAACCGGGCACGCCTGAAGAAAGCGGACTGTTCTATGATAAATTCATTTGTGGATTACCGTTGGAATCAAGGTACATGTCCCTGGAAGCCTTTTCCGGCGCCATTTCGCGATAGTCCAATGAAATATTACGACCATCTTTTAAATGAATAATTGTAAAACCACCACCACCAATATTTCCCGCGCTTGGATGCACTACGGCCAAAGCTAATTGAGTAGCAATTGCTGCGTCAATCGCATTACCGCCTTGTTTTAAAACAGAAACGCCTACTTCACTGGCAATTGGGCTTGCAGAAACAACTGCCCCGTTTTTTACCTCAATATTTTTTTCTGTTTTAAAATTAAAAGCATCAATTGACACTTGCTGTTTACAGGATGAAATCACTATGAAGCATACAAAAACAACAATGAAAATCTTCAAGTTGGTCATAACAGTTTTTTTCAAATTTAAGTGTTATGTTATAGAACGGGGTTTTGAGTGGTATAAAAAAATAAATTAATTTCTTAATTTTTAATACCATTCATAGAAAAGACTCCTTTACGACTTAACATTCCCTTACTTTCGTTGAAAAATTAGTCTGAAAATGCATAAATATTTTTCTATTTTATTCTTATGTTGCTGCGGCCAAATTGCGTTTTGCCAGTCTCCAAAAACATATAACTCTTCACAGATATTTGAGCAAATAAAAAAATTAGATGTACTTGGATCGGTGTTGTATGTCGCCGCTCATCCGGATGATGAAAATACAAAGTTGCTCGCTTACCTTGCTGATGGCAAATTGTATAGAACGGCCTATCTAAGCATGACGAGAGGTGATGGTGGACAAAACCTGATTGGCGATGAACAAGGCGTAGAATTAGGATTGATAAGGACGCAGGAATTATTAGCTGCAAGAAGACTTGACGGAGCGGAACAGTTTTTTACGCGAGCGTTCGATTTTGGTTATACGACCAGCCCTGTAGAGACTTTTCAATTTTGGGACCACGATAAAATATTAAGCGATGTGGTATGGGTGATCAGGAAGTTTCAACCTGATATCATTATTACCAGGTTCCCTACTACAGGCGAAGGTGGGCATGGACATCATACCGCATCGGCAATCCTGGCCGGCGAAGCATTTGAAGCTGCCGCCGATCCGACGAAGTTTCCGGAACAATTTAAATATGGGGTAAGACCCTGGCAGGCAAAGAGACTGCTGTGGAATACCTTTAACTTCGGTAGTGTCAATACAGAAAAACCCGATCAATTCAAAATTGATGCAGGTGGTTACAATGCCTTATTAGGAAAGAGTTACGGCGAAATAGCCGCGCAAAGCCGTAGTCAGCACAAGACACAAGGTTTTGGAGTTCCGGCATCGAGAGGCACGTCTCTTGAATATTTTAAAACCATCGAAGGCCCTGCGCCGGTTAAAACGTTGATGGACGGTGTGCCTACCAACTGGTTAAGAATAGATCAGCAAAGCATTGAAACGGCAATTCAAAGTTTAATCAACGATTATTCTTTTCAAAATCCGCAAAACTCTTTGTCTGCCCTGGTAAAAATTTATCAGGCCCTGAAAAATTCGGAAGACAATTATTGGCGAACTGAAAAATTAAAAGAGATCAAAGAAATAATACGCGAATGTATTGGACTTTATATGGAAGCAACTACTAACACAATGTTTGCCGTGCAGGGCGATTCGTTGCAGGTGAATTTTGTGGCGGATAATCGTTTGGGCGCTTCTGTTAGTTTAAATTCCGTAACTATAGAAAACAAGAATTTTCCCTTAAGCGATAATTTGCCGGCAGATGAAAATGTTTCGCAGCGGTTTAATATTTTGATACCTGCAAATGCAAAAATTTCTCAACCTTATTGGCTGGTAGAGCCGATGAGCAAAGGATCTTTCAATGTATCTGACCAGCAATTGATTGGCAAACCACAAAATGATCCACAAACAGCAACGGTGTCTTTAAAAATTAATGGAGAAGATTTGGAATACAATATTCCGATTCAATACAAATCCAATGATCCTGTAAAAGGTGAAGAATATGAGCCCTTGTTTATTATTCCAAGGGTAGAGTTAAAGTCACAGCCTGAACTGGCTATATCCATCAATAAAGAACCCACTCACATTAAATTAGATACCATAGTAAATAGTAATGAAGCGGACCATCTCACCACTAAAGAAACTTATTCATCAAATGTTATCGTGTCGAAAAAAGCTTCCGGTTCTTTTTATTCAATAAAAAATCCTGGTCAATCAAGCACTGAAATGATTGATTGGAGCGCAAAAGATGGAGATATGATTTATGATTCTTACAAGACAATCATTTCATATCCGCACATACCTAATATTATTTATTTCCATAAAGCTGAATCGAAATTAGTTGGTATCGACCTAAAAACTTCCGGAAAAAGAATAGGATATATACCCGGTGCGGGCGATAAAGTTCCGGACGCTTTACAAAAAATGGGATATCAAGTCACCATTCTTTCAGCGAATGATATAACGCCAAATAACCTGAAACAGTTTGATGCGATTGTTACGGGAGTAAGGGCTTATAATATTTATAAATGGCTTAATGATTCTTATAATACTTTGATGAATTATGTAAAAAATGGTGGTGTTTTGTTGGTGCAATACAATACCAATAACAACATCGGACCTGTGAAAGCGAAAATTAGCCCTTATCCATTTACTATTTCGCGGACAAGGATTACTGATGAAACTGCCGATGTGAAATTTGTAAATCCTCAAAGTGTATTGATGAATTATCCGAATAAAATAGGTCAAAACGATTTTAAAGACTGGATACAGGAACGTAGTACCTATCAGGCTGAGAATTATCAAGACCATTATAAAACACTTTTTTCCATGCATGATGCCAGCACGCCGGCGTCTGAGGGAAGCCTGATCTATACTGATTATGGAAAGGGGCGATTCGTATATTCAGGTTTGGTTTTCTTTAGGGAACTACCGGCGGGTGTGCCGGGTGCTTATAGGTTATTTGCAAATTTAATTGCAAGGCCGCTTGAAAATAGTAAATGAGGAATAAGTATTGAGTAATAAGAAAATGACGATCGAACAGTAAACGAAGAAATAGACAAGATTTCTATTTGCCGTTCGCAGCCCTGAAAGGGCGGGATACGTTAACATTGTGTGAGGCCCAATGAATAAGAAATCGCGCTTTTTGTTTGTTTACTGTAAATTTAATCACATCGATATGGCGAATTTAAAATCGAATTAATGATGAGTGACAATCGAAACATTGCAGAATATAAATCAAAGGAAAAGAAGACTAATTGGAAACTTCTTTACCTGATAGTATTTCTTTTTCTAGTGCTGCAGATTATTTTCTATTACTTTATTACAAAACATTTTCAATAGATTCTTTCAAAATTTAGATATTTTTTCTGCGAAAGTTTTTTCATAAATATCAGCATCTATGAGTTACCAGGATTGGATCGTGCTTATTATAACACTGGGTGGAATTATTATTTATGGCGTGTATAAAAGTAAGACTACCAAAAATCTTGATGGATATTTTTTGAGCAACCGCGATATGCCCTGGTATCTTGTGGTGCTGAGTATTATGGGCACGCAGGCCAGCGCCATTACCTTCATAAGTGCGCCGGGGCAGGCTTACACAGATGGTATGCGTTTCGTCCAGTATTATTTCGGTTTGCCGTTAGCCATGATCGTTATATGCATTGTGTTTGTTCCTGTTTTCAATAAATTAAAAGTGTACACGGCTTATGAGTTTCTTGAAACGAGATTTGATTTAAAAGCGAGAACACTGACTTCATTTCTTTTTCAAATCTCGAGAGGCTTGTCGACCGGCATCAGTATATACGCCCCTTCGTTAATCTTAAGTTCGCTTCTTGGCTGGAATATCTATTACACCAATATTATCATGGGCGGCATGTTGATTATTTATACCGTTACCGGCGGAGCAAAGGCGGTAGCCCATACGCAAAAATTGCAATTAGTAATTGTCTTTGTTGGTATGGCAATAGCTGGATATTTGGTGGTCCATCTTATGCCATCCGGGGTGGGGTTTTTGGATGCCTTGCATTTGGGAGGAAAAAACGGAAAGATGAATATTATTACGTCGGGAAGAACTGCAAACGGATTCGACTGGAAAGATAAATACAACATTTGGAGCGGTGTTATCGGTGGTTTTTTCCTGGCACTTTCTTATTTTGGAACCGATCAAAGCCAGGTTGGACGTTACTTGACGGCGAAAAATAATAAGCAAAGCAAACTTGGATTGTTGATGAACGGAATCGTAAAAGTACCGATGCAATTTTTAATATTAATGCTTGGAGTGTTGGTCTTTTCGTTTTATCAATATAATAAAGCCCCCATCCATTTTAACGAAACACAGACAGAACGCGCTAAAGAAACCAGTTACAAAAATCAATTAGTTCATCTTGAAACTGAATATGCATCGCTTGCTCCGGATGATAATGCTGACAAAAGTGAACTCAAAAATAAATACAGCGCGGTTTTGTCACAGGCATTGCCGAGCGAAGATGTCAACGATACCAATTATATTTTTCTCCGCTTTGTGATTGATTATTTACCAAAAGGTTTGGTGGGTTTGCTGATAGCGATCATATTTCTTGCCGCGTGGGGAAGTATTGCCGCAGCCCTGAATTCACTTGCATCATGCACGGTTGTTGACATACATAAAAAATATTTTAAGAAAGATCTTTCTGAAAGTGAAGATTACCGGATATCTAAATTCTATACCTTCTGCTGGGGAATCTTCTGCATCCTTGTAGCTGAGTTTGCAAGCAACCTGGGCAATAGTTTAATTGAAACAGTGAACATTCTCGGATCACTTTTTTACGGCGTTATTCTTGGTATTTTTCTGATCGCTTTCTGGTTTAAATATATAAAAGCAAACGCGCTTTTTGTGTCGGCCATTATTTCGGAAATATTCATCATTATTATTTACAATGCAAATGTGATTTCTTTTTTATGGCTTAATGTGATTGGAGCTATACTCGTTATTGTCATTGGTTATTTATTGCAGCCGTTTGTAAAAACAGAAAAGAAAATTGCTTAAAAAAAATGTAGGCACAAGGCATGCCTTGTGCCTACATTTTTTTATTTCAGTTCTTTCATTAATTTTTCATTTAATATAACATAATCACTACTGCCCGCTTCTTTGGATAATGCGAGCGATTGCTGCGTGGTAGCAATAGCTCCTTTTTTATCACCCATTTCCTGCTGAATTTTTGCTTTGTAGTAAACGAAATAAAACGGCGGTTTTCCATTTTCTGCAATCGCAGCGTTGATCATTTCGAGCGCTTTGGTTTGATTATTATCATATTCATGATAAAATTGGGCAGCCTGCCAATAAGGTTTTTTATCAGTTTGAAGTTCAACTTCCATTTGCGCGCGTATCTTGTCTTTTATATTTTCTTTTATGGGAACATTTAAGACTACATTATCCCACGATATTGAAAGGACACAACTTTCAGGCATTATATCATTGAATTGCATAGTAAAAGATTCTGCTTTATTTGTCGTTTTGCCGGCTTTTACTTTTTCCCTGAACACGTCTTCACTTTCGTTATATCCGCTTACACCGGAATTATTAAACCCCTTATTAAGGATGAATGTCCATTCGCCATTTTTGCGTGGAATAGTATAAATGGCGTAACTGCCGGAATCCACTTGATGCCCAAGGATTTCAACCGGATCGTTGAATTTGATTTTGGTGGCGCCATTGGCTCCCGTTCGCCAAAGAGAATCGTACTGCACTACGTTTCCAAAAACATTTCTGCCCTTTAAAACAGGCCTGCTGTAAGTAAGTTCTACGGACGAAAGGCCAAAATTCTGTTTCAGATATTGTGTTGGCGACGGCTGAGGCATGCTCACCTGCGAAAATCCCGGAATCGCAAAAGCTGCGCAAAAGATAAAAGTCTTGAAAACCCTTTTCATAATATTATTTTTAGTTAAAGATGAAGATAGCTAAAATAACTTGTCACAGGTTTGTAAAGAATGATTTGGCAATATTTTAATTTTGGTGGTTATTTTCTTCTATTTTTTGGATAAGAGACGAAATTCCGAAACTATTTTTAAGGTCTGAGTTTTCAAACGGTAGAGCAATAAATAGTAAAGATTTCTATTTAATCATTTTAGTAAGCTCCAAAGTTAATTTCAGAAACTTTTTTAATCAATGTTTTTGCAAGTGGTTTTAGTTTCTCAAAGTATGGAAAGATTAAAGAAACATGACATCCAATAGATGACCTGGTGAAAATATTGACAATGGAAACATTCGCTTTCGGTTGCCAGTTTTGAAGGGTAAATAATATATCCTCTTGCTGGTGAAGTGAATGTCTCAAATGGAAGAGGACGGTGATAAAGGTGCTAGTTTTATCTTGATTTTGAATTGCGGAACGCGGCATACACAAATGATTTAATAGAGACTCCATCAGTGTTTTTGAAAACTGATCCAATGCTATTATCAAATATTCACAATTATTTGCTTTTCGCTTTAAGTATATTTGGAGCGATACTTAATCATTTTTTGTGAAAAAGTCAAAGACAATTTTAAAACAAATGCGCCGGGAAAGTGTGAAAAATTTCTTTCTTTTGCTCAGTAAAAAATAAAATAAATGGCTGATCCAAATATATTTGAGTATAATGAAGAATCGATAAAAAGCCTTGACTGGAAGGAGCATATTCGTTTGCGCCCTGGCATGTACATCGGAAAAATAGGTGATGGCAAAAGCGCGGACGATGGTATTTATGTATTGCTAAAAGAGGTAATAGATAATTGTGTGGATGAGCACACCATGGGTTTTGGTAAACATATAGATGTTGCTATAAAGGATAAGGAAGTAAGTGTACGCGATTATGGACGAGGAATCCCGCTTGGTAAAGTGGTGGATGTAGTTAGTAAGATAAATACCGGTGCCAAATATGACAGCCGCGCGTTTCAAAAAAGTGTGGGCCTCAATGGTGTAGGAACCAAGGCTGTGAATGCTTTGAGTGAATATTTTAAGGTTGTTTCCTTCAGGGACGGAAAACAAAAAACGGCTGAATTTGAAACTGGCAATTTAATCAAAGAATCGAAGGAAGAAAAGACTACCCAAGAGAATGGCACGGAAGTCATCTTTATTCCTGACGAAAAAATCTTTAAAAATTTCAAGTATCTCCAGGACTTTCTCGACAATCAATTTTGGAATTATTGTTTTTTAAATGCGGGAATGGTGATTAATTATAATGGTAAAAGATATATGAGCAAAAACGGTTTGCTTGATCTTTTGCAGCGCAAAACCAATGAAGATGAAATTCGCTATCCTATCATTCACCTGAAAGGAGAAGATATAGAAGTAGCGCTTACTCACAATAACCAATACGGCGAAGAATATTACAGTTTTGTAAATGGACAGTTTACCACGCAGGGAGGCACGCACCTGGCGGGTTTCAGGGAAGGGTATGTAAAGACAATTCGCGATTTTTATAAAAAGGAATATGACTACACAGACATTCGCGGCAGCATCTGTGCGGCTATCAGTTTGCGTGTGCAGGAACCGGTATTTGAAAGCCAGACAAAAACAAAACTTGGTTCCAGCCTTATGTTTGAAAAAGGTCCGGCGGTTAAATCGTTCATCGCCGATTTCCTTGGGAAAGAATTAAACAATTTTCTCCACAAAAATCCCGAAACTGCCGACGCGATTAAAAGGAGAATAGAACAAAATGAGCGCGAAAGAAAAGATATGGCCGGCATTAAAAAACTGGCGAATGAACGGGCTAAAAAAGCCAATCTTCACAATAAAAAATTACGTGATTGCAGGTATCATTTTGATGACAAGGCGGATGGAAAGAATAAAGACGAGGTCAATGCAAAGAAGTTGGAAACTACGCTCTTTATCACGGAAGGAGACAGCGCCAGTGGCTCTATTACCAAGTCGCGCAATGTAGAAACACAGGCTGTCTTCAGCCTTCGCGGCAAACCCCTGAACTGTTTTGGCCTTACCAAAAAAGTAGTGTATGAAAATGAAGAATTTAATCTTTTGCAACACGCGCTAAATATCGAAACGGGCTATGAAGACCTGCGCTACAATAACATAGTATTTGCTACAGATGCCGATGTAGATGGTATGCACATTCGTCTTTTGCTAATGACTTTTTTCCTCCAGTTTTTTCCTGACCTGGTAAAGAATGGCCATGTCTATATTCTTGAAACTCCTTTATTCAGAGTAAGAACGATGCCGGGAAAAAGCAAAGAAAAACAGCAGACGATCTATTGCTATGATGAAACTGAAAAGCAAAAGGCAATACAAAAACTTGGCGGCAAACCGGAGATCACGCGGTTTAAAGGATTGGGAGAAATTTCGCCGGATGAGTTTGGTAAATTCATTGGTGATGATATCAGGTTGCAACCTGTGATGCTTTTACCGGAGATGCACATTCAGCAGTTACTTGAATATTATATGGGAAAAAATACACCATCGCGCCAGGATTTTATTATTGATAATTTGAAGGTGGAAATAGACCTGGTGGAGAATGAGGAGTTGATTAGCTAATATGTTGATGAAAAGTTGCACATTAGAAAATGGGAGGAATAAAAAATTAAATTTAAAATATAAGAATGCACATTGTTTTTCAAGAGGAAGATGCAAAAGTACTTACAAAGAGTTTCGACTTAGATGAATCGCTTAGCAGCGAAATTATTGAAATCAAAGATGATTACGCGGTAGGTCCGATAATTGATATTTATTCTGAGGAAGGAATAGAGGCCAGAAAGCAGTGGTGGCGGAATGTATTGACCGGCGGCGATTATAACGGCCATGTAGAAACGGGTGAAGTAAATGACCAAAAGGCGGTGGAAGAAATAACAAAAAAATTAAAAGAGGACGAGCAGGAAACGGTTTGGATTTGGGTGGCACCCAATAAGCACGATGTAAGTGGATATTATTGGTTGATGCCGCAATTAAAGGAATTCGTGGGAAGGGTATTTATTCTGATGCTCAATAATCTTCCTTTCATCAATGAAAAAGGGAGTATTTTTTACCCTGAAAATTTATCTGAAATTCCACCGAAAGAATTTTTAAAAGCAAAAAAATTAGCAAGGCCGATTACAGCTTCTGAATTTGAGATTGATCCTGATGAATGGACAAAAATCTGCCAGGAAAATAAAATGGTAAGGATTCTGGAAGGCGCCAAAAAATTGTCACAGCATGACGAAGATTTTTTTGATAAATATTTATTGGAATTCATGACGCCCGACTGGCAGAAAGCCAGTAAGGTGATTAACCAGGTTTTATCAAAAGCGAGACAATCTACCGGTGATGCTTACCTGCTCTGGCGACTGAAGGAATTAATAGCGACTGATAAAATAGACGCGCAGGGAGAAGTAAAAAAGATGAAAGATTTTGAGGTGAAGAAGAAAGCAAAAGTAGATGAGGGGTAATTTATAATAAATGTTCAATGGGAAGCAAATGGACATTGTTAAATTATTCAATAATCAAGGGAACGATGAAAGCAGTAAATTAGCAAGTAAAGGGGTATTTTATCTAATATACCGCCAAGCCCTGAAGAGGCGTAATATATTTTCATTGGGCAACGCCCAATGAAATAAGAAACGAAGTGAACAATGTTCAACAATCAATATTCGATGGGAAGCAAATGAACAATATTTAATGTTCAATTATCAATGCCCAAGGAGAAGAAAATTGATTATTGAATATTTTTTTTCCAAAAATTTGATTAGATAAAAATGATATTACACTAAAATAAAAAATGTCAAAAAAGATTAAACAAGAATACAAACACAGCGATGCCGGTATTTCCGGGCAATACAAAACCTGGTTTTTGGACTACGCCAGCTATGTAATATTAGAACGTGCTGTTCCCGCGATAGAAGACGGATTAAAACCGGTTCAGCGCCGCATTCTGCATGCCATGAAAGAAATGGATGATGGCCGTTTTAATAAAGTAGCGAACATCATCGGACAAAGCATGCAGTACCATCCTCACGGCGATGCAAGCATTGGCGATGCGATCGTGAATTTGGGACAAAAAGATTTGTTGATAGAAACTCAGGGAAACTGGGGCGATGTGCGCACCGGCGACGATGCGGCTGCGCCGAGGTATATCGAAGCGAGGCCCAGCAAATTCGCTTTAGATGTGGCTTTCAACCACAAAACGACTAACTGGCAACTGAGCTACGACGGCAGGAAAAATGAACCGGTTACACTTCCGATGAAATTTCCTTTGTTGCTGGCACAGGGCGCAGACGGCATTGCTGTGGGGCTGGCAACGAAAATTCTTCCACACAATTTCTGCGAGTTAATTGAAGCAACGATTAAATATTATAAAGGGAAAAAATTTGAACTTTTTCCTGATTTTATGACCGGAGGCATGGTTGATGTTTCTAATTATAATGACGGGAGCCGGGGGGGCAAAGTGCGCGTGCGCGCAAGAATTGAAGAACAGGATAAAAAAACATTGGTCATTAAAAATGTTCCTTATGGCACCACAACAACTCAATTAATTGAGAGCATCGTTAAGGCAAATGAAAATGGCAAAATAAAAATTAAGAAAGTTACCGACAATACTGCTGCCGAAGTAGAAATCACAGTCGATCTTGCTCCGGGCATTTCTACGGATATTACGATTGATGCGCTGTATGCTTTTACGGATTGCGAAATTTCCATTTCTCCTAACGCCTGCGTTATTGAAGGTCAGAAACCCATATTTTGCGGTGCCGGTGAATTGTTGAAATTTTCCGCGGATCACACGCGCGAACTGCTGAAGAAGGAGTTGGAGATCAGGCTACGCGAACTGCAGGAAAAATGGCATTATACTTCGCTTGAGAAAATATTCTTTGAAGAAAAAATTTATAAAGAACTAGAGAAAAAACATGAGACCTGGGATAAAGTAATCGTGGCTATTGATAAAGCGTTTGTTCCTTACAAAAAGTTGTTGCAAAGAGAAATTACCAGGGAAGATATATTGAAGCTAACGGAAAAGCCTGTACGAAGAATTTACAAGCTCGATATCGATTCACTGAATGAACAAATAAAATCGCTTGAAGATGAAATCGCACAGGTAAATCATGACCTGGAATTTTTGACCGAATATGCTATTTCTTATTATGACGAATTATTGAAAAAATTTGCTAAAGGTCGCGAGAGGAAAACGGAGATCAAATTGTTTGATACCATCCAGGCAAAGTCTGTAGCTATTGCCAACACGAAGATCTATGTAAATCGCTCCGAAGGTTTCGTAGGTGCCAGTTTGAAGAAAGATGAGTTCATTGCAGACTGCAGTGATCTTGATGATATCATCGTTTTTACAAAATCGGGAAAGATGAAAGTGGTGAAAGTGGCTGATAAGGTTTTCATTGGCAAAGACATCATCCATGTGGCAGTCTTTGATAAAAGCGATGACAGAACCACCTACAACTTAATTTATGCCGATGGTAAAAAAGGAATCAGCTATGCAAAGCGATTTAATGTGACTGGCGTTACCCGCGACAAGGAATATGATCTGACCAAAGGCGATGAAAAAAGTAAAGTGCATTATTTTAGTGTGAATCCAAATGGAGAAGCGGAAGTGGTTCATATATTACTAACGCCAGGCAGTAGCGCGCGGAATAAAGAACTTGATTTTTACTTTGAAACCCTTGAAATCCGCAGCCGTGGCAGCATTGGCAACCAGGTAACCAAATACCCGGTAAAGTCTGTTCGTTTGTCAGAGAAAGGCAAATCCACTTTAGATCAACGAAAACTTTGGTTTGACGAGACTTTCGGTAGATTGAATACAGAAGAAAAAGGGAAACTGCTCGGTAACTTTGAAGGCGATGATAAGATTCTTGTGATATATAAAGACGGTAATTACGAAATAACAGGGCAGGAAGTCACGCAAAGATTTGATGTGAATGCAATAGAGTTGATTGAAAAATTTGATCTGGAAAAAATCATTACTGCGGTTTATCTCGACAATGAGAAGCTTCAATACAACGTCAAGCGTTTTAAGATTGAAACCAATACCTTAAATTCAAAATTCTTCTTTATTAAAGAAGGCAAGGATAATAGGCTGATAAAAGCGACCACAGCTGACGAGCCGATTCTTGAAATGCAGAGTGGTAGAGGTAATCAGGTACGAAGGGCTAAGATAAAGCTCCATAAGGTAGTAGATGTGATGGGGTGGAGAGCGATAGGAAATAAACTAACGGACTATGCTAAAAGCGACCAGATGGATTGGGTTCAGGCCGAAAAACCGAATAAGATACAGGGCGATTTATTTGAAGGAAATTAGGTCAAAAATGTTTGCATGTATTTTATTATAGATGGTTAACTTGCAACTTCAGACAAAACGGGGCACGGAATTTTATCACGATTGGAACAACTTCTTTATGAAAGCAATTAAAACAAAATGGGATACGCCCGACGGGCACTCGCCCGCTGTTGGATTTTTTAGGCAGTTCGGTACTGTTCCCAAGAAGGTGATTGAAGAAATTGATAAATATACTTTCCCAATTTCTATTAAAAAACGCGAACTGTTACTGAGACCCGGAGCCGTTAGCAATCATATCTATTTAATAATAAAAGGAATCATACACGGATACATAAAAGATGATGGGAAACAGGTAACGACCTGGCTTAATGGTGAAAATGAAGTCGTTGGCGCTTTGAATGTAATAGGTTCTAATTATTCGGAAGAATATCTCCAGGCGATTGAAGATTCATTAGTTATAGCCATACCGATGGATGTTACAGAAGAACTTTTTACAAAATATCCTGAAACGAATCTTATCGGCCGCAAACTCTGGCAACGTAGTTATCTTAATGCAATAGAAAGATCGTTCACTATGCGAATATCATCATCCAAAAAAAAATACTTGCGATTTATCGAAACCCATCCTAATATTAGCAACAGGGTACCTTTGAAATACATTGCATCTTATTTGGGTATTACCCAGGAAACGCTGAGTCGCATCCGAAGCAAGAAGATAAAGTCTTGATTTGTTTTCTGACAGGAGAGTTCCTGCTTTCCAGTGAAGCATCAAATTTAATAGAATTTCATTTAGTTTAATTGAGCACGCGGCTGCCTTCAATGAGTTGCCACCTCTTGAAAATATTTTGAGTTAATAATGGCTGCATTGCCCCAAGTATTATTGAAATAAACCCAGGCTTCTTTCGGAGCAATCTTTTTTATTTGTTGATAAATATTCCCAATAAATTTTTCTGAATAGGTGGACTTATATAAAACCGGTACGCCGTGAAAACGGTAATAAATATTTGAGCTGGTTGCTTTCACTTCATCCGGCAGTTTTGGAAAGCTTACGCAGCAAAAATTAATTTTTTGCTTTTTAAATTCAGTAAATACATTTTCGTTCCACCAACTGATATGCCTGAATTCGAAAACATTTTTAAAAGACGGATCCACGCTGCTGATAATCAATTCCAACGTTTCTGGCGCGTAGATTGATTGAGGTGGTAATTGAAATAATACACAACCTAATTTGTCCTGTAATCCTTTACTGATGCTTGTATAAAAATCGGAAATGAGCGTTTCGCACTCATGAAATTTTTTATACTGGGTAATTAATCGGGGCACCTTAACAGAAAACTTAAAATCTTGCGGACTAATGTCATGACATTTAGCCAATGATTTTTCTGTTGGGAATTTATAGAAGGTACTATTTATTTCCAGCGTATTAAAATGTTCGCAATAAAACTGAAACCATTTTGATTGTGGTAGTTTTTCAGGGTAGAAAGAATCTTTCCATTCTTTGTAGTGAAAACCAGAACATCCGATGTAAAATTTGGTCATTTCAACATCATTAATGCTTAATAATTTATAGAATAAATCGTTTAAGTCGTGAATACCTTTTGATAAATGGGGTCACTCTTAACCATTCTTTCTAGAAGGTTGTGAAATATAGTTTTATCAAATCCCCGTCTGTTAAAGCGATAAAAGAATTCATTCAGATACG
>DATCFI010000173.1:0-3961 GCA_036509585.1 Hanamia sp.
ATGGTATTATCCCAATTCCATGTTAATCCCTGGGAACTGCTTTGGCCAATGCCTTCGTAATTGTTGTAGGCGTATATGGATAAATTCTTGTAAGCCGGAGTATAGCTATGACCAGCAGCAGAATTATATTCAACACCAAAAGTTGATTTGATTGTCATATTTTGGAAGGGCTGAAGTTCAGCATAAACATCCCCCAATACTTTTTGTGACTTCGTGTCGTGTTGGTTATTATAGACCATTAAGGCATATGGATTGGCTTCCCCATTATTCCAGGGCCCACCATTGTATACGGTAGAGTTCATACTGTTTAAAAAGTTTCCGCTTGAATCATACATGGCCAATAACGGGCTTGTTGTAAAGGCGCCTCTGAGAGTGGTATTATATATTCCGCCATCGGCGATACCCTTTTGATCGATATAAGAAAAAGTAAGATGTTCGCCTACCCTCAATGCGCCATTATATAGCTTCCGTTCAGAATTTGTATGGAAATTATAGCGTTGATAATTTGAAAGATTTGATCCGCCGCCAATTCCACCTTGTGCAGTATATGATAAACCCAATGAGTAGGATGAAATGTCAGAGCCGCCATTGATTCCTAAATTAAAATTCTGAATGGGCACATTTGAAGAAAACATTTGGTTTAACCAGTTGGTTCCGCTGCCTAAAGCATTAATCTGAGATTGTGTAAAAAGAAGCGGTTTTCCCGAATTAAGTGCAGCTTCATTTTGAATAGTGGCATATTGTTCTGCATTCAGTAAATCGGCTTTGCGGGCAACGTTCTGAACTCCATAATATGCATCAAATGAAACCTGTCCATCTTTTCTATTACTGGATTTTCCACTTTTGGTAGTGATCAAAACAACACCGTTGGCTCCATTAATACCGTAGATTGCAGATGATGCAGCATCTTTCAAGATATCAACCGAAGCAATATCAGCGTCGTTCAGATAGGTGATATCGCCGGTGATAACACCATCTACCACATAAAGGGGACTTGCGTTCCCGATAGTTCCGGCACCCCGGATATTTACTTTAAAACCGCCTCCGGGTTGTCCAGATACTGATGTAATGTTTACACCAGCAGCTTGTCCCTGCAAAGCCTGCAAAGCATTTGTTGTGTTTAGTTTTGCAAGGTCTTTCCCCGATACCTGTGAGGTGGCACCAGTCACAAACTTTTTCTGTTGTGAACCATAACCAATTAAAACTACCTCATCCAATTTATTATACTCTTCAATAAGTTGAATTTGGAGATTTTCGGTAGAGCTGTTTACAGTAATACTTTGTGTAATAAAGCCAATAAAACTTATGACGATTGTTTCGCCTGCTTTAGCATTAATGGCAAAATTTCCAGCTACGTCGGAGAGTGTCGCATTGTTAGTATTTTTTACAGAAATACTGGCATCTGCGACAGGAGCTCCCGTGGTTTTGTTAATAATTTTTCCTGTAATCTTTTGCGTACTGGTTTGGGAAAAGCTTTGCAAACCAATAAACAGGAAAGACAGAAGCATCCACAACAGTTTAGATGCCCTGATAATTTTGTTTTTTTTCATTGCGGACAATTAGTAGTGATTAAATATGAATACATAGTTTAGAATATTTCATTTGTGTTTTATAAGAATTTTTTCTCCATTATAGGTTACTGCAGCATCGGTTTTTCTTTCCATATCAAGTCCAATATTTTTATTTTTATCTATCCAGCAAATGTTGAAAACTCTTTCTTTCAACATGCCATTGAACCCGCCACTTCTTTTGCCGATAGTTAAGATTTTTGTTTGTTCGTTATAAACAAGGGGAATGTTTGTGTATTTACCTTTCTCATAATTATAATTTGTACCCTCATCTGAATACAAATTGAAAGAAGCATCAGCGCCGGTGTAGATGTTCAGTGTAATGGTATCAGCGGGCTTTTCGGAAGTGTACTGGAGGGATGGACCGAAAGGAATAATAGAGCCAGCTTTTACAAATACCGGCATTCTTTCATAAGGCGCATCCGCAATAAGTTTTTGTCCTCCGGCATACCATTTCCCTGAATAAAGATCATACCAGCCCGCACATTTGGGCAAATACAATGAGCGGCTGCGTTGCTTATACTCATAAACAGGGTTGATCAGCAATGAGGGCCCGAACATGTATTGATCACCGATGTTAAAAACTGCTGTATCTGCAGAAAAGTCCATCACTAATCCGCGCATGATGGTGTAGTCATCATGATATGCTTCACCGGCTAATGAATAGATATAAGGCAATAAGCGGTAACGAAGTTTGTCGTAATAGAGAAAACTTTGATAAGCAGGATGTGTTTCGGGGGCAATGTTGAATATCTCCCTGTACGGAAACTGCCCGTGTGAACGGAATATAGGGACAAATGCGCCAAACTGGTACCAACGTGTATTTAACTCCCTCCACTCTTCTAAACTTTCTGAATCTGGTTTTTCAAATTTTTCAGGTACTACAAATCCGCCAATATCCATTGTCCAGTAGGGAAGCCCGGACATAGAGAAGTTAACACCGGCAGCTATCTGGTTTTTCATATCCCGCCATGTAGAGCCTATATCACCGCTCCATATCGTTGCGGCATATCTTTGAGAACCTGCAAACCCGGAACGTGTTAGAAGAAACACCCTTTTGTCAGGATCAGTTGAACGTTGCCCTTCATAGATCCCTTTTGCATTTTGCAAGGGATAAGCGTTCACAAATTCGGCTGAAGGTCCCAAAGCTGTTGGGGTCATCAGCACCTTCCTTTCCTCCGGACTCACATTGGAGACAATGTCCGGCTCACTGGCGTCCATCCACCATGCATCAATTCCTTTACTATATAATTTTTCGTCAATCAGTTTCCAGAAACCTTTCCGTGCATCGGCATTAAATGCATCATAAAAGGTAGAAAAATATCCTTTAGCTATCCAATCTCTTTGCCTGTCCGCAATGTTTCTTTTGTAAAGCCAGCCGTTCTTATCAAATTCATCGTAGGCAGGTACGCCTTCATAAAATTTTGGCCATACAGAAATCATAATTTGTGCATGGTATTTTTTATGCAATACATCAATCATACTGTCAGGAGAAGGAAACCTGGTTTCGTCAAAATCCTGGCTGCCCCATTGGTTTTCTTTCCAATAGCTCCAATCCAGGACGATATTGTCAATAGGAATTCTTCTTTTTCTGAATTCATCAACAGTCGAAAGAATTTCATTCTCTGTTTTATATCTCTCACGGCTTTGCCAAAATCCCAATGCCCATTTGGGCACAATAGGCGCTTTACCAGTAAGCGTCCTATAGCCGGAAATTACTTCATCCATGTTTTTGCCATAAATGAAATAATAGTCGACCTCCTTACCCGCCTCGGAAGAAAAGCTAAAACTATTTTGCGCTTCTGCGGATAATGGTTCCTGCCATTTTAATGAAAGGTAGGATTCGCCTCCCTCTGGTGTCCATTCAATTTTAATGGGTATTTTTTCGCCTTTATTGAAATAGAATGGAATTAACGCAGGCGCAGGATTCCATGCCTTTCGCCAGTAGTCCAATACAAGCTTTCCATTCAGCCACACTTTTAATGATCCTCCAAATGTGAAGTGAAATTGATGAAGTCCCGATAAATCACTGGCAAGGCTTCCTTCCCAGGTTACCACGCCTGAGGCAGGCGTAAACGCTGCGGGAAGTTGTATCTTAGAGTCTCCCAGGAATTCCATATTAATACAATCTTCTGCTCGTTCTGTAATTATCTTTTGAGGTTCGCGCTTATCGTTAGCATAAGAGGCCGTGAGCCATCCTGGATCACCCTTTTTTGAAAAAAGCTGAAGGGATGAAAGCGGATGGAGCGGCCGCACATCTCCCGCTTTTGTAAGAGAATAATTGTCCCAGAGTATTCCATAGTTTTTAGCTGATACAAGAAATGGAATGGCTACCTCGGTATTGTTCTGAAAGAATGAAACTTGTTGGCCTTTATAGTTCATAATGCCATCCT
>DATCFI010000174.1:0-5270 GCA_036509585.1 Hanamia sp.
TTAAATTAACCGGGCGGGTACTCTATTGCCTGATTCTGAAAATAATAATAACGGTATGGGTAACCGAAAATAATAGGTGGCCAAATATAAATAATTTTGTAAAATCGGGATGGGCCTGACATAATCAGCAGACCCTAAATACATTTTGTGTGTTCACAGGCGTACAACGTAAATATTATGCCAAACGCGTCTTTTGTGGATAAAAAGAGAATCCTTTGGGATTTATTTAGCTCTTTCATACTGTGCCGGCCAGCTTAGATCAACACCTAATTTTTTTGCCGCATGCAGTGGAAAATATGGTTCGCGCAATTCTTGCCGCGCCATAACTATTAAATCCGCTTTTTTGTCTTTAAGAATATTTTCTGCTTCCTCAGCTGTGGTGATCATACCAACAGTCGCGGTTAAAATACTTGACTCTTTTTTAATTTTTTCAGAAAACGGCACCTGGTACATTGGAGCTACCGGTATTTTTTGCTCGTGCGAATTGCCTCCGCTGGAGCAATCAATTAGATCAACGCCATTTTCTTTTAAAATTTTAGCCAAGGCTACAGAATCGTTTTCATCCCATCCACCATCTACCCAATCCGTGGCAGAAATGCGCACAAAAAGAGGCAGGCCGTCCCCGATAATATTCCTTATTCCCGAAACTATTTGCATCAGCAACCTTGTCCGGTTTTCAAATGAACCGCCGTATTCGTCATTTCGCGCATTGCTTATTGGCGACAAAAATTCGTTGATTAGGTACCCATGTGCCGCGTGTATTTCAAAAACCTGGAAACCCGCTTCCAACCCTCTCTTTGACGCATTTGCAAAATCTTTTACAAGTTTTTCAATTTCTGATTTTGACATTTGTTTTGGATCAGGATCTTCCTTTTGATAGGGTATCCCGCTCGGAGCCAGCGTTTCCCACGCTCCTTCATTTTTTTTCATTGATCGCCTGCCTTTCCATGGGCTCAGATGGCTCGCTTTTCGGCCGGCGTGGGCAAGTTGAATACCAGGAACAGCGCCGTTTTCTTTGATAAAATCCGTTAGTCTTTTTAAGAAAAGAATATGTTCATCTTTCCAGATACCGAGATCGTCAGCCGTGATCCTGCCTTCAGGCGAGACTGCTGTTGCTTCTGTGAAAACAAGGGCGGTGCCGCCAACGGCCCGAGAACCCAAATGCACCAAATGCCAATCGTTGGCAAAGCCATCCACGCTCGAATATTGGCACATGGGCGAAACCACTAACCTGTTTTTTAATGTAATATCTCTTATTGTAAGAGGTTCAAAAAGTAATGCCATAAGTGAATATTTATTATCAAATTTCCGGCCTGTTTTTCTTAAAAAAATTTCCGTTAATTTTTTCGTGCCTTAAAACAGGACCTGTAATCATAATTGAACGCCTGCACGGCTGAACGGCGTTCAGGCGTGGATAGAATTGAAGTTTCTTAAACTTTAGTTACAAGTTCCCCGTCTGACTTCGTCAGGCAGGCAGAATTCTTGTCGAGAGTAGCATTTCTAATTTGCTTTTCCTTAAAAAAATTCCATTAATTTTGCCGTCCTTTAAATAGGAATGGTCCCGTAGTTCAATGGATAGAATAGAAGTTTCCTAAACTTTAGATACAAGTTCGATTCTTGTCGGGACTACCATTTCTAATTTCACTTTCCTTAAAAAAATTCTATTAATTTGTCGCCCTTTATAGAACAGGTCCCGTAGTTCAATGCCCGCCCGGCTGGACGCCGTTCGGACGGGGATAGAATAGAAGTTTCCTAAACTTTAGATACAAGTTCGATTCTTGTCGGGACTACCAATTAACAAACAGTTCTTCATTATACCTATTCTTCAGATTGCTATTAACTTTTAATAGTAAACAAACAAATTTGGTCGATTTCTATTCTCCTTCAGCTTAAACGTGGCTAACTCGCTACAATTTTATTGTAAGTTCTTTCCCTTTATAGGATACTTGTTTATCGGGTTTTGTATCAAAGTTCAGGTTCTTTATTTCGCCAGGTTTGATAAGGTTGACCTTAAATGTCCTTTTTTGTAGCATTCCGTTAAACGATCCTTTTCGATCACCTATAGTAGCCGTTTTTGTTGCCTCATTATATCGGATGGGAATAATAGAGAAAGCTCCTTTCTCATAATTGTAATTCGTGCCTTCATCTTCATACAAATTGAAAGAAGCATCTGCCCCTGAGTAGATATTAAGGGTAATGGGATCCGCGGGTTTTTCAGAAGTGTATTGCAACGCCGGACCAAAGGGTATAATAGATCCTGCTTTTACAAATACCGGCATCCTTTCATAAGGCGCATCAGCAATGATTCTTTGCCCCCCGGCATACCATTTTCCGGAGTACAAATCGTACCAACCGGTACAGTCCGGAAGGTAAACCGACCTGGTACGAGCCTTGTATTCAGAAACCGGGTTTATCAGCAAAGATGGGCCAAACAGGTACTGGTCACCAATATTCAACACAGCAGTATCTTTGGGAAAATCCATCGCCAGTCCACGCATAATCGTATAGTTGTCTTGATAAGAAGCACCCGCTAAAGAATAGATGTATGGAAGTAAACGATAGCGAAGTTTATCATAATAGAGAAAACTTTGGTAAGCCGGATGATCTTCCGGAGCTACATTAAATATCTCCCGATAAGGGAATTGCCCATGGGATCGGAACAAAGGAACAAATGCGCCGAATTGGGACCAACGGCTTATTAATTCTCTCCATTCTTCCAGTGATTCAGCGTTGGGGTTTTCAAATTTAGACGGCACAACAAACCCTCCAATATCCATTGTCCAATAAGGCAGGCCTGACATCGAAAAATTGACCCCTGCTGTTATTTGATTTCTCATATCTGTCCAGGTAGAACCGATATCTCCACTCCAAATAGCAGCAGCATATCTTTGGGATCCGGCAAAGCCGGATCTTGTGAGTAAGAATACTCTTTGGTTGGGATTGGTGCTCCGTTGGCCTTCGTAAATTCCTCTTGCATTTTCAAGAGGATAGGCATTTAAGAACTCAGCAGATGGCCCCAGAGCCGTAGGAGTCATTTGCAGTTTTCTTTTTTCCGGGCTAACGTTAGATAAAATATCCGGCTCACTGGCGTCCATCCACCATGCGTCAATTCCCTTACTGTAAAGTCTTTTATTGATAAGATCCCAGAAACCCTGGCGGGCGCCTGCATTAAACGCATCATAAAAAGTAGAAAAATATCCTGTATCTATCCAATCCCTTTGCCTGTCGGCAATATTTCTTTTATAAAGCCAACCGTTTTTATTAAACTCATTATAAGTTGGAATGCCCTCATAAAATTTGGGCCAAACGGAAATCATGATATGTGTTTTGTACTTTTTATGTAACACATCGATCATACTGTCCGGAGAAGGGAAACGTGTTTTGTCGAATTCCTGGCTGCCCCAATCCGGTTGCCGCCAATAACTCCAGTCCTGGACAATATTGTCGATAGGAATTTTTCTTTCACGGAACTCTTTTACAGTAGAAAGAATTTCGTTTTCTGTTTTATATCTTTCGCGACTTTGCCAAAAACCAAAAGCCCATTTTGGCATAATAGGTGCCTTTCCTGTAAGATTTCGATAGCCCGAAATCACGCTATCCATATTTTCACCAGAAATAAAATAATAATCTATTTGCCGACCAGCTTCTGAAGAAAATCCAAAAATATTACTCTGCTCAGGTGAAAGCGGTTCCTGCCATTTTAAAGAAACGTAAGATTCATCCCCTTCAGGTGTCCATTCAATCCTGATCGGCGTTTTTTCGCCACTTTTTAAATTTACCGGAACTATTGATGTTGCCGGATTCCATGCTTTACGCCACCGGTCTAAAACGAGTTTACCCGCGAACCAGACTTTCAGCGTGCCTCCAAAAGTAAAATGAAACTGGTGTAAGCCACTTATATCACTCGCAACATCACCTTCCCAGGTTACCATCCCCGTTGCGGGAATAAATTCTTTAGGAAGCTGAATTTTTGAGTCTCCAAGATACTCCATATTGATACTCGATTCCGCTCTTTGTGTGATTATCTCCTGAGGTTTGGCTTTATCATTGGCATAAGACGCTGTGAGCCATCCCTGATCACCCTTCCGGGAAAAAAGACGCAATGAACTTAGCGGATGAAGTGGCCTGATATCCCCTGCAGTCGTCAGAGAATAGTTATCCCACAGTATTCCGTAATTGTTTTTAGAAATCATGAACGGAATAGCCACTTCGGTATTATTCTGAAAGAAAGTAACCTGCTGGCCGCGATAGTTCATAATTCCTTCCTGGTGTTGTCCCAATCCATACCAGGCATCGTCTGCCCTTGTTTGAAATTGCTGCGTAACCCTGTAATAGGGTGAGCCATCAAAAACGGCAGGTTGAAAAGATTTTTCTTGAGCGGCTGGTTCTTCACCAAGCACTTTTGTACCGTTTTGATCCATGAAAGAAACCTGGCCTGTTTTACGATTTATAACAGCGGATAATTTTTTTGTTTTAAGAGTCAGGTTTTCTGTCGCAGGAATTATATCCCAGGAAACCTCGGGCCTTTTAGTGTTAAAGATAATCAGGCTTTCGGCAGGGGTAATTTCTTTCCCCGGAGCTTCTGTGACTCTTATAATATCATCGGATACAACTTCCAGTTTGACAGCGTGAGAAGTGCCGGTCAAAACGGAATCAGTATAAACAATAATCCCGTCGTCTGTCTTGACATAAGGAGACGACTGAGCTAATAAAGTATTTAAAGAGAAAACACATAAGATATTAAGCAGCAATAATCTTTTTTTCATATAAAGCATTCGTTTAATCACTCAATGTTGTAAAAACTATTGACGTGTAGATTAAGAGATGGAAACCGATGTCGCAAGATAATCTACTAAGTGCTAAAAAATGTGGGGTTTACCTCTTAAATTATGGCATTATTTTTTTAGGAAATAGCCCTCTTTGAGAAATCTAATGTGAATACTCCCGAGCTCAGTAGTTTAAGCACTGTTGAATCATTGGACTCCCGAGCTTTTACTTTGTAATGTAAACCCGATGGTCGTACCGACATTTGGTTTGCTTCGTGCGTGAATGATTTGACCATGCGCTTCAATGATGTGTTTGCAAATTGCAAGCCCTAAACCGGTACCGCCAATATCTCTGCTTCGGTTACTGTCAATGCGATAAAATCTTTCAAATACCCGGTTTAAATGTTCTTCGGCAATTCCGATACCATCGTCACTTATTTCTATTAAAATATTTTCTCCATCGGTTTTATAAATACTGGCAATGACGTGGCCGCCCTTTTTTCC
>DATCFI010000175.1:0-13349 GCA_036509585.1 Hanamia sp.
GGACTTCATCTATTAAAAAAACAGAAATAGAAAATATCTTCAATTTTTCATTTAAGGAAAACCCATCCTTTAAAACAAGTGCTAATGAATATACTGTTGAATTATGCATTATATAACTAACAGTCTTCAGCCTTTGTTTTGGTAACACACTATTAATTTTGCTGAAAAATTCATTTATAGAAATTATCTTGTTTTTATCATCTCCTTCGAGATCTTTAACTATGAATGGGTTAAAGTTTAAAACGCCTTCTTTTAAAAAAGTCTCAGAGCTTTCTATTTTTTTAGGATCTGTAGAAATTATTTGCTTATCAAGAAACAACGCTGCAAACTCTAATTTATCTTCACTAAAATCTCCTGGTGCATATAACTTTGTATTGTGCTTAATCAGAGTATAAAAAAACAAAATAAGAAGAAATGTTGGAAATAAAATTACGAACCATATGAAAAAATCTTGATTTCGCTCGGTAACCTGTGGCACTATGACAATACATAAAGCTTCAGTAATTGTGCTAAATATACCAATGATTGTTAGGGGGTTTCTTATCCAACCTAAATTCTTTGTCATATTACATAGCTATTTATTTCTTTACCATTAGCTGCAGTTATTTTTAAAATCCTGGTAAAAGCAAAAAAGTATTATCTCACAAAGTAAGAAATGTTTTAATAAAAATGATACCAAATATAATGTATTAATTTTCTCGGTTTTAAATCACATCTTGCTCAGGTGTTTCACGAACCACAATCCTAGGATTTCAATTCATTTAATCCCATTATCCCTTAATGAACTTTTGGCTTTGACAATCGCTCATCACCAACAACTATGGCTTTATCAAATATACAGGTATTGAAAGAAAGTTGGATGAGAGAGGGTGGTATTGCGGGTTCCCTACATTGACCGGTGCGTGGCCATTCTTTTTGCCATGGCATCGTACATAGAGGCAGATTTTTTGTCAAACTCCAGCGGATGCTCCCTGTTCAGTTTTACATCCTCTTCATTACTAAATATAATGTCAATATCTCCATTTCGTAATCCTTCTATAGCCCGTTGGGCCACCATCTCTGGTGATTGTAATTTGCCTGTGTTGGCTGTTTTCATCATGGGCGTATCGGTGCCGGTTGGGTAAAGCGTGGCAACCTGTATAGGGAAATCTTTGAGCTCCCTCCTCATTACTTCGGAAAATAATTTCACAGCACCTTTCGTTGCCGCGTAAGGCCCGTAAAACGGCATGCCAATCAGGGCCAGGCCTGACGAAACATTTAGCAGGGCAGCTTCAGGGCTTTTTTTCAATAAGGGAAGTAGGTACTTGGTGAGCAGTATCAGGCCGGTTACGTTGATGTTGATTTGGTTAATAATGTCTTCATCCGGAATTTTTTCTAACGGCCCGGCGCTCACTACCCCTGCATTGTTAATGAGTAAATCCAAATCCTCCCATTTGCTTTCTACCGCTTTCGCAAACTCCCGGATGTCATCAATCCGCAAGATGTCACCTGAAAAAAACAGGAAATTTCCTTCGGGAAATTCACTTTCGAGCGCCTTCAGTTTATCGGAATTTCTGCCAATCACCGCAAAATCCCTTGCCCCTTGTCGGTATAGCTCGCCGATCAGCGCTTTACCAATTCCACTGCCGCCGCCTGAAATAGCTATTTTTTTATTTTCAAATGTTTTCATTGTATTTTTTATAAAGGTCACGAATCAAGTTTCTTGTATGTAGAATTTCTTTTCCCACGCCATGGCTCGTATATCACGAACCACCATTATATCGCTTTCATAAAAGCGTCCCGGCGTGCTTGATAAATTCATCATAAGTAAGAAATGAATACCGACACTGTATCAAACTGAAACATTAGCTGTATCAAAAGCGTACAGTTACATTTTTCTTTAAATTCTAAAGTCTTGACAATGAATGCGAAAATACGTGGCCGGGTTTTTTGAGTAAAAGAACCATGAGGATATTGAATTGTAATAAAACCTCGAAATAACCAAACAATTTTTTTGACAAATTATGCCCTCGGTAAAAGAAAACTAAGAATAGAATTCATTTAATTTTATTGCTTTACTGTACTGAAAATAAAAGTAATTTTAATTCAACCAGGAACAAGATGAGGCGCAATTTTCTAAAAATTATCAAAAATGACAGGCGATACAAATTTTAAAACTGGCTATTCCGAAGTTAACGGTTTAAAAATGTATTATGAAATTTATGGTACCGGAAAACCATTGGTACTGATCCACGGTGGTGGCTCTACCATCGAAACTTCTTTTGGCAGAATAATTCCATTGCTTGCAACACACCGGCAAATTATTGCTGTGGAATTACAAGCTCACGGGCATACCAATGACCGGGATACCGATCTCACATTTGAGCAAGATGCAGACGATGTCGCTACACTTTTAAATAATATCAAAATCCCTAAGGCAGATTTTTTAGGTTTCAGTAATGGCGCTCATGCAGTAGTGGAAATTGCACTGAGGCATCCGGGACTGATCAGCAAAATAATTTTAGCGTCCGGTGTTTATAAGAAAAGTGCAACGGACCCAAAATTCTGGGAAGTATTTGACGGGGCATCGATGTCCACTCATTTTCCCGAAGTTTTAAAAGAAGGTTATCTAAAAACAAATAATAACCAGGCAGGCCTGCAAAATATGTTTGATAAAGATGTTCAAAGAATGAAAATATTTAAAGGTTGGGATGACGTGCAGTTAAAAGAAATAAAGATGCCGACATTATTAATGAGTGGCAACAAAGATATTATCCACCCGGAAAAAGCAGTTGAAATTTATCGTCTTATTCCGGATTGCGAACTGGCTATTTTACCTGGCGGGCATGGAGATTACCTTGGAGCAATAGAAACATTGCGAAATGGCAAATGGGAACATTCTTATGCAGCGGGATTGATAGAGCAGTTTCTTGATAAATAACAAAAATGCAAAATGACTTTATTTGTTGGTTTACTGTAAAATGAAAAAATGATAATTCAGAATTCACCCGACAGGTATGGACTAAAAAATCAAATGTTTCAGATTAAAAATATTATCCCATGTTTAAAAACTATGTAAAATCGGCCTGGCGCAACATCAGAAAGAATAAACTTTTTTCTTTCATCAACATTCTTGGTTTATCGCTTGGCATGGCAACCTGCTTTATTATCATGTTGTACGTGCAGGATGAATTAAGCTATGATAAGTTTAATGCAAATGCAGCCAATATCGTGAGGGTTATTTTTAAAGCAGATATTAATGGCGGCAAAATAAACGAAAGTGTAACCATGCCGCCGGTTGCGCAAACCATGAAGAATGATTTCCCTGAAGTGCAGGATGCAACAAGACTGCTTAATTACGGCAGTCCAAAAATCTCGTACAAAGACAAAGTTTTTAAAAATGACCATTTGGCATTTGCTGATGCCAACTTCTTCAGCATATTTACGTTGCCGATGATAGAGGGTAATGCAAAAACGGCGTTACTTCAACCGCACACAATTGTCATTACACAAACAACTGCTAAAAAATATTTTGGCAATGAAGATGCGATTGGAAAATCCATCACACTATCTGTTGACAATAATCAACCTTATATAGTGACCGGTGTAATTAAGGATATTCCGGCCAATTCGCATTTTCATTTTGATATGTTTGGCTCAATGGTGGGCTATGCCGATTCCAAATCAGATTCATGGATGGATGGCGGTTACCATACCTATCTTTTATTAAAACCCGGCGCTGATCTTAGTAAGATCGATGCAAGGTTTCCTGCAATGGTCAAGAAATATATGGGCCCGCAAATACAGCAGAGAATGGGTTTAAGCCTGGAGCAATTTACAAGCAAAGGAAACGCTCTTGGTTTTACATTACAGCCGTTAACCGATATTCATTTATATGGCGACACCAATAATGAATTTGAACCCGGCGGCAATGCAATGTATGTTTATATATTTGGAGGCATTGCTTTGTTTATGTTGATTGTTGCCTGCATCAATTTTATCAATCTTTCAACAGCAGGCGCTGCCAAAAGAGCAAAGGAAGTTGGTGTAAGAAAAGTGGCAGGTTCAAACAGGTTTCAGCTTATAAAACAGTTTTTATCAGAATCAATATTGATCACATTCTGTGCCTTGCTGGTTGCATTTGCAATAGTCGGGATTGCGCTGCCAGTGTTCAATAATTTTGCAGGCAAGCAATTAAGTTTTGATATTCAGCCAGTGCTTGCTTTCCTTGGTTTAGGATTGCTTGTTGGTGTACTAGCCGGCATCTATCCTGCATTTTATTTATCATCCTTTAAACCCATTGCTGTACTAAAAGGAAAGCTTGTTACGAACCATAAAAGTTTTGGTTTAAGAAGCAGCCTGGTGGTGTTCCAATTCTTTATTTCTGTAGCGCTTATTATAGGAACCATTGTAGTATATCAGCAAATGAAATATATACAAAACAAAGACCTTGGTTTTAATAAAGAACAGCTTATTACCATTCCGAATTCCTATGCGTTAGGCAATAATGAAAAAGTCTTCAAGCAGCAAATGTTGCAGGACCCGCGCATAGTGAACGCCACGATGAGCTATTATAAACCCGCAGGGCCAACCAGTTATAATAATGGTTTGGCTTACCCGCAGGGCAACGATAAACAAATAGTAAGCGGCGTAGATTATCATGTAGATGAAGCCTATATTCCAACAATGGGCATGAAGATGCTTAATGGTAGAAACTTTTCTAAAGATTTTGCAACAGATTCTGCTGCTATCATATTGAATGAAACAGCTGCAAAAGCATTAGGATGGGATGCTGTAACCGCTGTGGGCAAAACAGTTATAAGACAGAATAGCGACAGAGGTAATAACTTTCCTTTTCATGTAATTGGCGTGGTAAAGAATTTTAATTTTAAATCTTTGCATGAAGCAATCAGCCCATTGTATATGACGCTGAACCCTGAAGGTGGCCTTATCTTTAAAATAAAAACAGCAGATGTTGCAGGCTTGCTGACCACCATGAAAAATCAATGGGACAGTTATAAAACAGGAGAACCTTTTGAATATAATTTCATGGATGAGCTTTTTAACACGTATGCAACAGAAAATAAGACAGCGAGCATTCTCAATTTATTTTCAATACTCACCATTTTTGTTGCCTGCCTTGGTTTGTTTGGTTTGGTAACTTATACGGCAGAACAGCGAAGAAAAGAAATAGGCATACGAAAAGTGTTAGGCGCAAGTGTAACTCAAGTAACCAGCATGCTTTCGAAAGAATTCTTAAAGTTCGTTTTAATAGCATCGCTTATCGCTTTTCCCATAGCATGGTGGGCAATGAATAAATGGTTGCAAAGTTTTGCATATCGCATTCATATAAGTTGGTGGGTTTTTTTAGCTGCGGGTGTAATCGCCATTTTGATTGCATTAATAACGGTGAGTTTTCAGGCGATAAAAGCAGCGGTGGCAAATCCTGTTGAGAGTTTGAGAACAGAATGATTAATTAGCTGATGCGCTGATTAATCAATATGCTGGTAAAAATGAAATGTGAATTATTTATTGGTTTACTATAAAAAACAACAGTAATCTATAAACGAAAGACGAAATGATAATAAACTATTTTAAAACTGCATGGCGGAATATGAAAAAACATAAAGGTTTTTTTGCGCTCAATTTTATCGGACTGTACATAAGCGTTCTTTGCTGTTTATTGATTGCGTTAATCATATTGCACGAAACAAGTTTCGACAAAACGGCCAATAACAACCTCAATATCTACAGGGTAGTAGAGAATTCTGTTTCGGCAAATGGAAAAACTTACACACCTGTAACTCAATATCCACTGGCCACAGCAATGCGCGCGGCAATGCCGGATGAGAAACTGGTATCACAAATTCATTTTCAACAAAATAGCCTTATCTCTTTTGCCAATAAAAAATTTAAAGAGGAAAATATCATTTTTGCAGATTCTGCTTTCCCTAAACTTTTCACACTAAAAGTAAAAAAGGGAAGTATAAAAAGAGCATTGTCGGAACCGGGCTTTGCTATCCTTTCTGAAACAACGGCGCTTAAATTTTTTGGGCAAGAGGATCCAATTGGAAAGCGCATTAAACTTCAGAACCTTGTTGACCTTGAAGTGGCTGCTGTGGTGGCCGACGCCACTTCCAATACACATTTGCCCTATAATATGCTTGTTTCAATTTCCAATTTAAGGCCTGAATTTGTTGGAGGCATGCCGCTGACCGAATGGGGCGTCAGTTCCCAGGGATTCACTTACATCGGCCTGAAAAATAAAAATGAAGTGAAGCACACCGAAAGGGTATTAGCTTCAATCGCCAAAGAACATTTGAATGATGAAAAACAAGGAGACATTACCACCCTTTCGCTTCAGCCTTTGCCCGATATTCATTTTAATCAATTATATGCAGCACACAATCCGTCTTATACTATTAATTACGATTATCTATACCTCATAGCCGCTATCGGGTTATTTTTGATTTTAGCGGCATGCATTAATTACGTCAATCTCTCCACAGCACTTGCTATCAAAAAATCGAAAGAAGTGGGTGTTAGAAAAACATTAGGCGCTACACGCAATGACCTCATCAAACAATTTTTATCAGAAACATTTTTCCTCTCGGGTCTCGTTATTTTGGCAGCCGCTTTATCTGTCCGGTTTTTTCTTCCGCCTTTAAATAATTTCCTGGGAAGAAATATCCCTCTTGGCTGGCTTGATTTAAACAGCGCGCTTATATTAATTGGTTTATGGTTATCAATTTCAATTCTATCTGGATTATATCCGGCACTGGTACTATCGGGATTTAATCCGGTTACTGCACTAAAAAGTAAAGCTGCCACACCAAAAGCATCTGTAAATAATTTACGGAGAGGATTGGTGATTTTTCAGTTTTTAACAGCACAGGTCTTAATCATTGGCGCATTGATAGTTGCCAAACAAATGAATTTTATTCAATCAAGACCATTAGGGTTTGATAAAGAAAACGTCGTTAACGTTGCGCTTCCGGAAAACAAGCCTGAACAATTGAAATTATTGCACGATAAATTATCTGGCATTCCGGGTATTAAAAGTTTTAGTCTTTCATTGGGGGCGCCTATTTCAGATGACGGAGTTTCAACCAGTTTTAATACAAAAGAAAAATATGGCACTGAAAAAATCGACGTTTCTGTAAAAGCAGCGGATGACAATTATTTGAAAACTTACGGATTGCAATTAAAGGCAGGGCGCTGGTTTGATGCCAATGATGAAAAAAAGATCGATAATTCAATTCCTGATTCTTTAAAAAATTATGCGTTTGTTTTGAATGAAACTGCGGTAAAGGCTCTTGGATTTTCATCAGCGCAGGATGCACTTGGCAAGTATGTAACTTTTGGAATGTATGATATTTCGGCTCCTGTTATTGGTGTGGTAAAAGATTACAATACCTCGTCCTTGCATGATGCCATTAAGCCCGTGCTCATGATTGAGTTTCCTTTCTTTTATTACGACGCGGGAATAAGATTAACAAGTGGAAACCCTGCCACCACCCTATCTGCCGTAGAAAAAGCATGGTCTTCTGTATATCCTGAACACTTATTCGAGAGCAATTTTTTAGATGAAAACATTGCCAAATTATATGAAAATGACCAACGGACACAACATCTGTTCAACATCTTTGCATTTCTTTCTATCATGATCAATGTGCTTGGTCTTGTCGGTTTGCTTTCATTTATGATAGAACAAAAAACGAAAGAAATAGGAATAAGAAAAATATTAGGAGCTTCCATGAAAGACATCTCTTTCATTTTATCAAAAGACTTTTTGCGCCTGATCATTATTGCATTTTTTATAGCAGCGCCTGTTGCCTGGTTGCTGATGAATAAATGGCTCCAGGATTTTGCATACCGTACTTCAATAAGCTGGTGGATTTTCGCTGTAGCATTTTTGGCAGCTTTCTTTATAACTTGTATTGCAGTGGGGTTTCAAACAATAAAGGCGGCAGTTGCTAATCCAATAGAGAGTTTGAGAAGCGAGTAATAACCTTGGAAGATTCAAATATCTGCACTGTATCAAACTGGAACATTACCTGTATCAAAAGCGTACACTTCTATTTTTTTCTAAAATCTAACTCATTGATAATTAAAGGGGAAATACGTGGCTTGGTTTTTTGAGTAAAAGAACCGGCAAACGTAATAAATTGTTGGAGGCACCTCAAATCAGAATAGAATTATTGAAAATTTGTTCGTTTGCTGTTGAGAGAGGATATATAAATCAGACATCATTAAATCATACATCAGAAATCTTCTTTTTTATGTTTAAACATTATTTAAAAACAGCATGGAGGAACTTAAAGCTCAACAAAATTTATGCTGCCATAAATATCGGAGGCATTGCCCTTGGACTTGCTGCCTTCTGGCTCATCGCTTTATATGTAGGCGACGAAATGAGTTATGATACTTCTTTTACTAATTCCAACCGAATTTGTCGCATAGTGCAACATGCAAGTTGGCCCGGAGGGAACATGAACATAGTGCCCATTTCTGCCCCATTTGCAACTGCTTTCAAAAACGATTTTCCGCAGGTAGAAGATGCTGCAAGGATCGACATTGAAGGAGGCGGCATTATACATTATGGTGAAAAAACGATTAAGCAGGATGATATCTGTGTATCAGAAAATTCATTTTTCAAATTATTTGATTATCACTTTTTATATGGCGATCCGGGCACCGCTTTATCGCAACCACAATCAATCGTTATCACAGAAAGTCTTGCTAACAAAATATTTGGCGATCCATCAAATGCGATCAATAAAACTATTTTTTTTGGAAGCGGCAATTACCCAAATAAAGTAACCGGCGTAATAAAAGATATGCCTCAAAATTCTCATCTTCAATTCAGTGGCATCCGTTCCGCAGGGGATGAATTTACGAATGGAAATTGGAATAATTCTTTTTTATACACCTACCTGCTTTTAAAAAAAGGAACGGATATAAAATCATTTGAAAAAAAACTGGCGCCACTCGAAAAAGATATTGCTAATGTCATGCACTTTAAAAGTTTTAAAATAGAACTGCAACCGCTGACCTCTATTCATCTTCATTCCAATTTAGATTATGAATTCAGCAACAATGGAAGCATTAGCCGCGTCTATATGTTTATTGTAATTGGCTTACTTATTTTGCTGATAGCCCTTATCAATTATATGAATCTTTCTACCGCACGCGCCTCCATTCGTGTAAAGGAAATCGGCATCAGAAAAGTAATTGGCTCAGGTAAAAAACATTTGGTGGGACTATTTATTTCGGAAGCATTACTGATCACTTTTATCGCTGCGGCGATAGGTTTTTTCCTGGTTAATTTAAGCCTTCCCTATTTCAATCAGCTTGCAGGTAAAAATCTAAGTCTCTGGAGATTTGGTAAAATAACTACCATTACTTCCATTCTTATTTTCACCATACTAATGGGAATGCTCAGTGGCAGTTATCCGGCTTTATTTTTATCGCGCTTTAAAATGATTCCTTCGCTCAAAGGACAACTGGGGAACATGCAGGCAAGTATTTTATTCCGTAAATCGCTGGTGGTATTCCAATTTGTAATTGCGGTGTGCCTTATTAGCAGTTCATATATTATTTATAAACAGATGCAATTTGTATCTAACAAAGATCTCGGATTTAATAAAGAACAGTTGCTTAGTTTTCATATTGATAACATGAAGGTACGTAACGAAATACCTACATTAAAACATACGTTGCTTCAAAGCCCACTTATAGAAGGAGCCGCCATCGCCGGTAACCCGATTGGCAATAACGATCTGAATGAGAATGGATTTGTTTTTGAAAAAAATGGTGAAATGCAGCCTACAGCCCAATTGGCCAACAAGCTTTACATAGATGAAGATTTTTTAAAAACTTCAGGCATTCAACTGCTACAGGGAAGAAATTTTTCAAAAGATATGCCAACCGATAAAGACGGCGCCGTTATCATCAACGAAACGTTGATGAAAAAGCTGGGATACACCAATGCCATCGGCAAAAAAATGCAATATAACATTACCAATGATAGTATGAGCAAGCGTGTAATCGTGGGCGTTATAAAAGATTTTAATGCATATTCTCTACAACATAAAATAGAGCCATTGGTAATGCTGATGCCGCCGAACAATAAAGAACGGGACAATTTATATGTAAAAATAGCTAAAGGAAAAGCTGCAGCTGGCATTGCTTTTTTAAAAAATGCTTATTCTAAATTTGATCCCAACAATTCCGCAGATTTTCATTTTTTAGATGAGAATTTCAACAAACAATATTCTGCTGAAAGAAAAGAAGAAAAACTATCCCTGGCTTTTACCATACTTGCGTTTAGCATTGCCTGTCTTGGTTTATTGGGATTGGTAATTTTTATTACCGCACAACGAAGAAAGGAAATTGGAGTAAGAAAAGTATTAGGCGCCACCGTAATGTCGATCACACTTTTAGTGAGCAAAGATTTTGGAAAGCTGGTAGTCATTTCAACAACTATAGCAATTCCTTTCGCATGGTTTGTTATGAACAAATGGCTGCAGGATTTTGCATACCGGATTGAACTAAAATGGTGGATGTTTTTACTAGCCGGTTGTGTAGCCATTTTAATTGCATTGATAACGGTGAGTTTCCAGGCAATAAAAGCAGCGGTAGCAAATCCGGTGGAGAGTTTGAGAAATGAATAAAATTAATTAGCCAATTCGCTAATTAAGAAAATAAGAATACAGAATATTTATTTGTTTACTGTTGAAAGTGAATAATCAATTTATAAAATGTACAATTAATCATAAAACCCATTAAGACGATTCAGTTATGTTTAAAAATTATTTTAAAACTGCTTTAAGAATTTTTAGAAAAAATAAAGTAACCACATTGATTAATGTGGCAGGGCTTTCAATCGGTATCAGCGCCGCGCTCATTATTTTTATGGTGGTGCAATACGATTTTAGCTTTGACAAATATGAGCCGGGGAAAGAACGTATTTACCGGGTGGTAAGCGAAGGTGATGGATGGAAAAATTCAGGGGTTCCCGCGCCAGTGCATGAAGCGGTTCAGCAGAACGCCACTGGCATTGAATTCATTGCTCCTATTTTTCAGTATAACGACCCGAAAATAAGAGTGTCCATTCCGCAAGGCAACAATAAACCTGTAAAAATTTTCAAAAAGCAGGACGACATTGCCTTTGCAGATAATAATTACTTCAACATTTTTCCGCACGAATGGCTGGCCGGAAACGCCAAAACATCATTACAAACCCCCTACAGTTTAGTGTTGAGTGAAAGTAGCGCAAGACTATATTTTCCCGGCGTTCCGACAAACGATTTAATTGGTAAAACAATAATATTTAGCGATACAGTATCCACAACTATTACAGGTATCATAAAAGATTTAAAAGCAAACAGTGATTTTAAATTTAAGGCCCTCATTTCATTGTCAACTATTTCATCAGGTAATCTCAAACCTGTTTACAACTGGGACGAATGGGACAATACAAATTCTATTTCACAATTAATAGTAAAATTATCGCCCGGCGTGCAGCCTGCTCAAATCAACAAGCAACTTGCAGCTATTTTTAAAGAACATATTCATGACGCTGACGCCGCAAAAGACATTCATCGCCTGCAACCTTTAAGCGATGTGCATACCAATACGGAATTTGACGGAAGTGTAAACAAATCGACTGTAAACAATTTGATATTGCTTGGGTTGTTTCTTCTATTACTCGGCGCTATCAATTTCATCAATCTTTCCACAGCATCCGCGGCAGAAAGAGCAAAAGAAATTGGTATCCGTAAAACATTGGGCAGTAAAAAAACACAGCTTATCTGGCAGTTTTTGACGGAAACATTTGTGCTAACATTATTTACAGCTATTTTATCTGTTGCAATTACTCCTTTGTTGATAAAAGCATTTACCGGTTTTATACCTGAAGGCTTGCAGTTTAATTATTTCCTAAGGCAGCCATCAGTATGGCTTTTTCTGTTGTTGCTGGTAATAGTTGTAAGTGTTATTGCAGGCTTATACCCGGCTTTTGTCCTCACAAAATTCAAACCCGTATTAGTTCTAAAAAATAGTGTGATAAATAATTCCGGTTCATCACGAAGTGCCTGGATGCGCAAAACGCTTATCGTTTTCCAATTTGTTATTGCCCAGGTTTTTATTATTGGGATGATGGTAGTGGATAGACAAATAAATTATTCGTTGCAAAAAGATATGGGTTTTCGTAAAGATGCTATCATCAATTTTAATGTGCCTTTTGATTTTTTAAAACCTGATCATAAAAAATTTATTTTAAAAGATGAACTAGGGGAAATTACCGGGGTAGAACATGTAAGCTTAGGCAGCCAGTCACCGGCCATGGGCGGGCAAATGAGCACAGGAATTTCTTATAAAGAAAAAGGCAAAGACTTGAAGCTGAATGTGGATTCACGAAATGGGGATACTTCTTATTTAAGCGTGTATAATATTAAATTATTAGCCGGGAGAAACATAATGGCTTCGGATACAGCCAATGAATTATTGATCAATGAAACATTGGCAAAACAGCTTGGCTTTACGCATCCGGCAGAGGCCATCAATCATTTTGCTACGTTCCACAATTCGCAAATGCCGATAGTTGGCGTTATGCAGGATTTTAATCTCGCGTCTGTTAGAACCGCTATCCATCCATTAATATATTTTTCCCAACCCAAATTTGGATATATGATGCACGTTGCGTTGCAAAAAAATCCATCCACCTGGAAAAAAACAATTGCAGAAATTCAAACAGACTGGAAAAGCCTTTATCCTGATGAGGATTTTGATTATACTTTTTTCGATAAAAAGATCAGTAATTTCTATAAAGAAGATCAGCAACTGTCAACGCTGCTGACATGGTCGGCTGGTGTTGCCATCTTTATAAGTTGCCTGGGCTTGCTGGGCCTCGTAATTTTTATGACCAATCGTCGAGTTAAAGAAATAGGTGTCCGAAAAGTTTTAGGCGCTTCAGTAAGACAGATCATCACTTTATTATCCGTTGATTTTGTAAAATTGCTTTCCGTCGCTTTTGTAATCGCGATCCCCGTTGCATGGTGGCTTACACATAATTGGTTACAAAACTTTGCCTATCATACAAGTTTAAGCTGGCGGATATTTTTACTGAGTGGATTTATAATGATAACCATTGCACTGACTATTTTATGTATAAGAACAGGCAGGGCTGCCATGGCAAATCCCGTTAAAAGTTTGAGAACAGAATAAATTAATTTATAGAATAAATCGTTTAAGTCGTGAATACCTTTTGATAAATGGGGTCACTCTTAACCATTCTTTCTAGAAGGTTGTGAAATATAGTTTTATCAAATCCCCGTCTGTTAAAGCGATAAAAGAATTCATTCAGA
>DATCFI010000176.1:0-10172 GCA_036509585.1 Hanamia sp.
ATGGGAAAAAAGAAAAGTGAGGATTTTCATCAGCAATTACCATGACAATAATCAATCTTTTATTGTTTAATAATAACGTCCGAAAACAAATGGCCTTTAATTAAGATGCTCACCGAACAATCATTCATCCCAAATTAAATTTCAGCATTTATTAAAAGCCCCGCCATTTTTACGAGGCGGGGCATTTAATTGCCATACCGATCTTTACGGTCATTTAACTGCGATTTGTTTGCTGATCGCCATTTTTTTAGCCTCTTCTTTTTTAGGCAAAACAAGTTTTAAAACGCCATCCTGGTAATGCGCGTCAATTTTGTCTTTGTTTACTTCATCGGGAAGTGTAAAGCTGCGCTCAAAAGAAGAATAGCTGTATTCCTGCCGGGTATATTTTTTTTCTTTTTCTTCCTTCTCTTCTTCCTTTTCGCTGCTGATGGTAAGCATATTGCCTTCCACATCAATTTTGAAATCTTCTTTTTTTAATCCGGGTGCAGCCATTGATACCAGGTAATCATCTTTTCTGTCTGTAATATTTACGGCGGGCACATTCATCGTTCTTGCTGGAATGCCCCCGTCAAACCAGTCATTCAAGGAATTATTAAAGAAATCTTCGAATACAGATGGCAATCTTTCAGCTCTTTTTGCTAATGCATGAGTTTTCATAATTTTTTGTATTTATTGTTAAAAAATATAGTTTGTTCTGCAAAAATAGGTTCCTCATTTTGCGAAACCGGTGACGGTGATTAGTAAAACCAATGAGATTGGTCAGGGGTTTTGATTCGTCAATTTTTAACAATGATAAAAGATGAGGGATTATTTATATCAGTATATTCAATGATGAGAGTCATCTTTTATTCTATATTTCACCGGTAGTTTTGATTGTTCTATTTTCAGAAAGGACTGGAAGTGTCTTTGGATTTTGGGGCATGGAAAATAAAACCCGGAACTGTATTATTTACTTTTAAAAATGAATCATGAAAAAATTTTTAGTTGTATTTGATGGATATAAAATGTCCGAAAGTTCCCTGGAATATGCCATTCAGCTTACCAAATTAGCAGATGCGCATCTTGTAGGGGTTTTTCTTAATGAATTTATTTACCATAGCTATAGTGTTTATGAAGTAATGACTACTTACAAAGACTATGAAAAAGTGCTTAAAAAATTAGATGGAAAGGATGAAGAAAAAAGAGAAAAAGCTGCTTTGGAATTTCAGAGAATTTGTGAAAAAGCAGGTGTTCATTTTTCAATACACAAAAACAAAAACATCGCCATCCAGGAACTAAAGCGCGAAAGCATGTTTGCCGACCTGATTATTATTAATGAATCTGAAACTTTTACAAAATATAAGGAACCGCTTCCCACACGATTTATTAAGGATTTACTGGGCGATGTCCAATGCCCTGTCCTTGTGGTGCCTTCTGTTTTTAAACCTGTTGATAAAATTATTTTGTTGTATGATGGTGCGCCGGCTGCATTGCATGCGATAAAAATGTTCAGTTATATTTTGGGCAACCCGCAAAATTTACCGGTGGAAGTATTTACCGTAAAAGAAAAAAAGAAACAAGGCCTTCATGTACCGGATAATAAATTAATGCGTGAATTTATAAAACGGCATTTTCCAAAAGCAACTTTTACCGTTATCAAAGGCGATGCAGAAATGGAAATCAGCAATTACCTGAGAAATCATCCTGAAAATGAACTGGTGGTGTTGGGCGCTTATCAGCGAAGTGAAATATCCCGCTGGTTTAAAATAAGCATGGCCGATGTGTTGATGAAAGAACTGAATATGCCTTTATTTATTGCGCATAATAAATAGCATTTAGTATGCATTACCCGGTATTTTTTCGTAGGTAATTTTTAAAATGTTACAAGCAATTTTATCATGCAATGGCACACATTAAGCATACCAGAGGTTTTAAAATTATTGGATACCAACGAACAAGGTTTAAGTACCATTGACTCTGAAGAAAAACTAAAGCGAACAGGCCCCAACGAACTGGAAGAAGGCAAAAAGAAGAGCATCGTAAAAATGCTGCTGTCGCAGTTCAAAGATGTCATGATCCTGATTTTATTAATCGCGGCGATCATCTCGGGTTTCATTGGCGAGTTTACTGACACCATTGTAATTATTGTGATTGTTTTATTAAATGCTGTCCTTGGTTTTTATCAGGAATACCGGGCGGACAAAGCCATGCAGGCTTTGAAAAAAATGTCAGTTACACAAGCCCGGGTACTTCGAAACAACCAAATGGTTATTTTACCCGCAACACAATTAGTGCCTGGTGATGTGGTGGTGTTAGAAACAGGAAATGCGGTGCCGGCTGATATCCGACTCATGGAATCCATTCACTTAAAAACCGAAGAAGCAGCGCTCACAGGAGAATCTCAGGCAATCAATAAAATCACACACCCGCTGGACATGGATGACTTGCCGGTTGGCGATAAAAAAAACATGGCATTCAAAGGCACTTTTGTATCCGGAGGGCGAGGCAGCGGAGTGGTCGTTGCTACAGGCATGCAAACAGAACTGGGCCGTATTGCCAAAATGCTACTGCAGGAAGAAACACTAACACCCTTGCAACAGCGCATGAATTCTTTTGGCAAATACCTGTCTACACTGATATTGGCTTTATGCGTTGTATTTTTTGTTGCAGGCTGGTTGCATGGAGAAGAATTGGCAAAAATGATACTCACCAGTATTTCCCTGGCAGTGGCCGCCATTCCTGAGGCTTTGCCAGCTGTTATTACTATTTCTCTCGCATTGGCTGCCAAAAGAATGATCCGAATGAACTGCCTTATCCGGAAATTACCCGCAGTAGAAACTTTAGGTTCCGTCACTTATATCTGCACCGATAAAACGGGGACACTTACAAAAAATAAAATGTATGTAGAGCAGGTATTTTTTAATGGCGAATGGCATGAAAGAAATTCCCTGACATCTACTGAACAGTTGCCACTATTCCTACAGGCCCTGGCTTTAAATAACGATGCTTATGAAGATAGTAATAAAAACTTCCAGGGCGACAGTACAGAAATCGCTTTGATGGAATTAGCCATGGAGCAAAAAGTTCAATTGGGTAATTCACCGAGGCTCGCGGAAATTGAATTTGATGCAGACAGAAAACTGATGACCACTTTTCATCGTTATCAAAATAAAATTATTTCTTTTACCAAAGGAGCACCTGATATTTTATTAGGTCATTGTGTGGATGTTGATGCCGATAAATTGCAGCGGCAGGTAGATGAAATTGCTTCAAAAGGGTTGCGAATATTGGGTTTTGCCTATCGGTATTGGGATTCATTGCCCGAAAAACCTGGCATTGGCATTCATGAATATGGTTTACATTTCTTAGGTTTTACCGGTATGATAGACTCGCCGAGGGAAGAAGTTTTTGATGCAGTAGCCCAATGCAAAACCGCGGGGATTGTACCAGTAATGATAACCGGCGATCATCCGCTTACTGCAAATGCAATAGCAAAGAGAATTGGAATTGTAAGCAGTGAAAATGATTTAATGATTACCGGGCGGCAATTGGCTGCCCTGGATAATGATAGCTTTTTAGCTAAGGTGGAAAAAATAAAAGTATATGCCCGGGTTTCGCCTGAGCAAAAATTACAGATTGTAACCATGCTTCAGCAGAAGGGGCATTTTGTGGCAATGACAGGAGATGGCATAAATGACGCCCCTTCTTTAAAAAAAGCCAACATAGGAATCGCCATGGGCATTACAGGTACCGATGTAGCAAAAGAAGCGGCACACATGATATTGCTCGATGATAATTTTGCGACCATTGTAAAAGCCGTAGCGGAAGGAAGAAGGATTTATGATAATATTTTAAAATTTATCAAATACCTGATGGCCTCTAACTCTGGTGAACTCTGGACTTTATTGATAGGCCCAATGATTGGATTGCCCATAGCATTATTGCCTATTCATATTTTATGGATCAACCTTGTTACAGATGGCTTGCCCGCTATTTCGTTATCTTTTGAAAAAGCGGAAAAAGGAATTATGCGAAGGCCACCAAGGCTGCCACGCGAAAGTATTTTTGCCGATGGCAGAGGGGTACGCATTGTATGGGTTGGCATGTTGATGGCTGGCATCGCTTTATCCATGCAGGCATGGGCTTTAAAAAATGGCCTTCACTGGCAGACTATTGTTTTCAATGTGGTATGTATGAGCCAAATGGGGAATGTACTGGCTATTCGTTCAGAAATGCAATCATTATTTAGCATAGGAATATTTTCAAATAAACCACTTATTGCAGCGGTGTTAATGACTTTTTTACTTCAGTTCATGATAACCTTTATTCCATTTCTGCAATCCATTTTTAAAACGCAGCCCTTAAGCCTGAATGAATTCATATTGGTTGGCATTGCTTCTTCATTGGTATTTTTTGCGGTTGAAATTGACAAAGCCATTTCCAGAAGTAAAAAAAATACTCAATTCGCATATACATAAATCATGCTGCTAATGTAAAAAAAAGGTACTGCATTCATACTTGAGACAGGCCATATTTACTGGAAGGCGTTTTGCTTTTACTTTGGTAATACGCCCGGATAAATTGAACAATCACTTTTACATAAAAGATTGATTCCTGAGTCATGAAAAATTTTAAATGTTCCGATTTACATCTATGGCCGTAATCATTATTGATTTCAATCATTTTATGGTAGGATGACCGTCATGTTTTCTGGAAGAGATATTATTTATTTTTACGAAAAACAATCATGAAAAAAATATTAGTCCCGATTGATTTTTCAGATGCTTCCTTTAATGCGGTAAGCTATGCGGCTTTCCTCGCCAATGTTTTTAATGCCAGATTAACGTTGGTTCACGCATATACCGGCACATCCGTTTTTGATGAAAGTGCAGGCGCTAAGGTTTATGATTCTTTAGAAGACCTGGAAGCGGCCAATGAAAAATTTTTGAAAAAAGGAATTGATGGAATTGCCAGAAAGTTTACTGTAAAAATTGAAGGTCTTGTAATGAAAGGGAATCCGGTAAATGTTATTGAAGAAGTTGCAGAAAAAATCAACCCCGAAATGATTGTAATGGGCATGAAAGGCAAGGGCGAAAGTAATTCCAGGTTTGGAAGCTCCACCACTTCCATGATTGTCAAAACTTCCATTCCGTTGCTGGTAATTCCCGAAAACGCTGGTTATCAAACTATTGATACTATTACCCTTGCTTCGGATTTTAATGATGAAAAACTTCTATCCAATTTCGCTATACTTGAAAAATTAATTAAAAAATTCGACCCCTTTATCGAGATATTAAATGTTCAGAAAAAAGATTCAAAACTTACACCGGAAATGATTGCAGGCAAAATGAGCACAGATTTAATGTGGGGTAAATACAATCATTCCTTCAACATAATTGAGAGGGATGATATCGAAGAAGGAATCAATAAATTTCTAAAAAAACATCCTACAGATCTGCTGGTAATGGTGGCGCGAAAAAGGAATTTCATCCATAAAATTCTTGAACCTTCCCACACCGAAAAAATGACCGGTCAAACAAAAATCCCTTTGTTGATTTTGCATGAGTGATCTGTGATAGTGCGTGGGGATGAAATGGGTACCGGCCTATAAAAATATTCATCAAAAAAAAGTAATTGCGGGTATTTGTCCTTTTGCCCGCGGATAACTAATGGAATTGCTTTTATGTTTGCGTTTTCATGGCCGCCTTTGTCAAAGGTTTTGGTGATGCAATGTTTCCTCAATTTTTCCATTATTTCGGTTGAAGGTTTGAACATCGATAATGTTGCCTGATGGTAATGATTTATTTTTTTAAAACTGTAGGATCAGATTCAACTTCATTCATTTTTGCCTTTTTTCTTTTCTTTAGTTTGTAAAATTCAAACCATACAACCGATACAAAAGCCGTAGCAATTGCCCAACTGATTTGCAGCCCGTTTAAAGAAGTTATTTTGAAGAAAGATGAGAAAGAAGGAATGTATAAAATCATTGCAAGCAACGCAAGCGTGGCAATGATGATCATTCTTAAAAGAGCATTTTCATTTCTTAAAGAAGTAAGCGCTGAAAAATAAAATGACCGGTTTACCAATGTTAAAAACAAGTTTGCAAAAATCAAAGTACTAAATACAAGAGAGCGCGTCATTTCTTCCGTATATCCTTTTTGAACTGCAACCTGGTAAATAAACAAGGTTCCGGCAGTGATGGCCAAACCCTGAAAAATGCTGATGGTCAGCTCTTTCAAATTAAAAAAAGTATTGGTGATCAAACGTGGTTTTTGCACCATACTGTTTTTTTCCAACGGCTCATTTTCATAAACGATAGAACAGGTAGGCCCCATGATCAACTCAAAAAATATAACATGCACCGGCGTAAATATCGCCGGATAAATCCATCCTAAAACTAATGGCAACGCCACCGTTAAAATAATGGGAATGTGAATGGAAATAATATATTGAATGGCTTTTTTAAGATTGGTATAAATCTTTCTTCCCATGGCCACGGCATCCACCATTTTTCCAAAATCATCATCGGTTAAAATAAGTGAAGACGCTTCTTTGGCAATCTCCGAACCGCGCTTGCCCATGGCAATTCCAATGTTGGCCGCTTTGAGCGCAGGGCCGTCGTTTACGCCATCGCCGGTCATTCCCACAATATGATTTTGGCGTTTTAAACTTTCAATAATTTTTAATTTCACCTCCGGGAACATGCGGGTAAAAAGATTGTTTTCAATCACTGCTTTATCAAAATCAGTTTCGTTTAATTGCAATAATTCCGTGCCGGTAATGGCATTTTCGTATCCCCTGAAATGCGCTTGTTTGGCGATGGCAGTTGTTGTTACAGGATTATCACCGGTAATTATTTTCAATTGAATACCTGCATCGTAAAGTTGTTTGAAAACCGGAGCGATATTCTTTTTCGGTGGGTCGTAAAATCCGATTAACCCTAAAAAATTGATTCGAAATTCCTGTTGGGTTTTAGGAAAATCAGTTCCTTTAAAATCAATTATCCCCACGCCCAATACCCGCAAACCCTCTTTGGCAAAGGTTGTTAAACAATTATTCACTTTTTTCTTTTCCTCATCATTCAATAAAGAGAAATGCAAGATTGCTTCCGGCGCACCTTTTACCGCAATAATTCTTTCTGCGTTTTTATTTTCAAAAATATGCGTCATCATTGGCGGTTTTCCATCCAATGGATATTCATGAATCATCTTAAATTCGGGACGAAGGTCTGTATCAATATTTTCGGCGTAAGCCTTATGAATGGCTTTTTCCATTGCGTCGAATGGCACACTTTCACTTGACCACATCGCTGCGCTAACCAGGTTTTGCGCTGATGTGCTTTTCCAATTTTCTTTATTTAAAATTTTATCGGAAATGAAATCATACAGTTGGTATAATTGCATCCGGTTTTCTGTAATCGTGCCCGTTTTATCGGTACACAAAACCGTTGCGGCGCCCAATGCTTCTACTGTAGAAGTTTCTTTTACAATCACGCCCAGCTTCATTAAACGCCATGCACCCAGCGCCATAAAAGTAGCGAGGGCAACGGGAATTTCTTCCGGCAAAACCGACATGGCAATCGTCAAACCTTTCAGCAGGCTATTCAAAATGTCTTTCGACTGGAAATAATTAATGCCCCAAATAATCAGGAAAATGGCGGCTCCCACCGATGCCATCCATTTCACAAACGAGTTGATTTGTTTTTGTAAAGGCGTTTTTTCTTTCTGAATATTTTGAATGGATTTCCCTAATTCTCCCAATTGGGTGTGCTCGCCAATGGCGGTAACTTCAAACACACATTGTCCGGATTCTGCAAGTGTTCCGCTGAATATTTTATTGTTTTCTGTTGAAAAAATATCTTTTGTAACGCTGAAGGATTCCCCCGTTAATATGGATTCGTTTACAGAAAAATCATTAAGTTGCTTTACGATTCCATCCGCAGGAATAAGCTCGCCTTCTGAAACCACTACATAATCGCCCACCACAATTTCTTCAGATAATAAATGTTCCAATTGATTATTTCTGATTACTGCAGCGTGTGATTGCGTAAATTCTTTTAATGCATTCAATGCATTCCTGCTTCGGTTATCCTGATAAATGGAAATGGCAGAAACCAAAATAATGGCTCCTGACATGAACCATGCATCCGAAAATTCACCCAAAACAAAATAGATAACAGCGGCGGCTACCAATAAAATAAACATCGGTTCCAGAACGGCTTCTTTCAATGAATGCCAAAATGGATTCACCCTTTTAGAATTTATTTTATTAACTCCATATTTCTTTCTTGAAGCGCTTGCTTCTTCGTCTGTAAGCCCTGCAAAAGGATATGGGTTGTTTTTTTTCATTTACCTGATGATTGTGAAAAGCATTGAATTTGTTCGGGGAATTATTCGTTGAAAATAAAATTTAATAAATCTACTTTGATTAAAATATCACCTGTTTTATGCTCTATCAGCAACGGCATTTTCAGCAACTGATACAATTCCATTGTTGAAAATAAATTGATGGAAAGGGATGATATGGCGAAAGTCTTTTTCACGAATGCAAAAATAGATTTAATGATATAATACATATTATGATGCTTGTCATAGAAATATGAAATTAACATCATTAACCCGGGTTTGTTACAAAAATATTTTATAAGAAGACTCCTATTATCTTTAAAAAAAACTATTGACTACAATCATTAGAACGCGCAACCGATATCATATAAACTGGTATTTTTTTATAGGAACTTGCTGTTCAATAATAAGTTAATGAATAATAATATTTCATATAATAGTGGCCAGTCAATTTATCCTGGTGAATACATTCCCTTATTTAAGGAAAATAATTTTTCAGGATATGTGGCTGGTAATAAAAAAAATATTTTTCCGGTGAATATTGAAGAGTTAGGAAGTTGTTATAAAATCGAATTGTCGGTGCCGGGTGCGAAAAGAGAAAACTTTCTTATCAATTCTTATGGGAATGTGGTGTCTGTATCTGTAATTCACGATGATTGCGCACCTGAAAACCAGGAAGGTTTTCAATTGCATGAATTCAATTATGCAGGCTGTTTTAACCGTAAAATTGTATTGCCGGATAATGCAGATTTTCTATTTGTAAGCGCAGAATATAAATCCGGTATTCTGCGACTATACGTTCCCAAGTCAAACCATCCTCTAAAATGGATAAATACAAAAATTGCCATTTATTAAACCTCTCCTCTTTGTAATAATTGCGGCGTACCGATTTAGAAAAAGTAGCGATTGCCCCAATGTATCATATATGCGCGATAAAAATAGGTTGGGTTATTGTATTTATCAATAAATCGGCATGGCTGTGTTTAAAAAACTGTGATAAGGAATTTCTTCCATAAGCGCCCATCACCAAAAACATATTTTTTCTTTTAAAAAGATGGTCAAACAATACATTTTCTGTTTCACCTTTGAGGGCTTCAAAGTGCAAATTTTTATAATGATCTTGAAACCATTCCATGAATTTGTTCTTGTCTTTGTCCAGCCATTCTCCTGTCTCATTTACCTGTATAATGGTCACCTTTTTTTTCTTTCAATTCCGGAAAGAGATAAGTGAATTGTTTGATGGCAAATACAGAAGAGGAAGAACCATTGTAAGTGAATACAATTTCATCTATCGTTTCGAAATTTTCCGGGGCGATAATTACAGGGCATTCGGCTTTTTTCAGGACATCTTTTATAAACGTCGTGGGGATACCCTCAAAATGATCATTAAATGAGGTTTCAGCATCCACTATCACTGCATCGGCAAAGCGGCTTTCTTCAATAAGTTCACTTGAGGGAACTCCGCCACCCCGATGAACCTCGTAACAGGTTTCCCTGCTGATACAACCTTCTGTGAAAAAAGCGATATTTTTTTTAATAGTCTCCATTTTAGCCTTGTGTTCATCAGAATTTTCATCTACCGTCCAATCTACATATGCCGCCCCCTGCATCGCTTTTAATACAGGCTTTTCTTCTGCCACCCGGTTTTCCAGAAATACGCCGGTTATTTTTGATTTGGTGAGCCTCCCCAGGAAACAGACAAAATCTAATTAATTTATAGAATAAATCGTTTAAGTCGTGAATACCTTTTGATAAATGGGGTCACTCTTAACCATTCTTTCTAGAAGGTTGTGAAATATAGTTTTATCAAATCCCCGTCTGTTAAAGCGATAAAAGAATTCATTCAGA
>DATCFI010000177.1:0-3522 GCA_036509585.1 Hanamia sp.
ATAAATAGTGCCTTGTAGCCTGGCATAGAGTTTACAAGACATCACATAAGCTACCTGTTTATCTTCTATAAATTTCATAATTGTTTCACTGCAAAAACCACTGTCTGCTCTGAACAAGCCTACTTTTTTATTGGTAAGAATCCTAAATGTTTCTTCTAAGAAATGGATACAATTACTACTGCTGCCTGTATTGCCGCTTCGATTCCAGCAATTAGCTACCATTCTTATATCGTTTACAAAAGCAAACAACGGATGATGGCTGTTGCGGCCACGTTTAGTGGGATTATAGCCTCTCTTGCTGCCTTCCTGTTCTCCATACCGGGTGATGACACTGCTATCTACATCCAATGTATAATTATCAAATTGTAACTGCTCAAAGAACCAACTGTTTAATTCTATAAATAAAGAATGATTAAGGGAAGGAGTGAATTTTTTGAAGAACCTTCCAAAGGTAGTACCGGATGCTACCCGTTTCCAACCAAAGATCTGACGCAGCACTTCATCTAAACGAACAACGGCTGTGTGGCTAAATCTGAAACACCCTATCCATATACTTACCCAAAAACTTTCTATGATGCTTATTGAATCTATACTATTGTTGCTCTTGCCCTGGGGTAAACCTAACTCAAGTAATTTTTTACTGATACCCGTCTTATCTATCAGCATCTTCATCTCTTTCATACCGCCCCACGGAGTTACCATATTATCGCTGTATTCATGTTGCATAATCATCCCCAAATTTAAGACAGACTGGCATAAATTGCGCTATTGCAAAATCTGGGTTGAATGAAAATAATAACTTTTAAATTTCCGGAAAGCCAAAGTTATGGGGCCTCGTGCGGTTTTATAGTCATTGATTTTAAACTATTTTTTTGCACCTTAAAAAATAATTTTATGGAAAATTTTGCTTTCATGAATCTTAGTGAAAAACAAAATCATGGAAGCAAATCAAATTTTACAATCAGACATTCTGGATATTCTTTTTGAAGGAAAGAATAAATCTTATGGTGCTTATGATCTTCGCAAAACGTATCACAGAAGAATTGAAATTGCACTTGCTGTTGTTTTATTATTGATTGTGGCTGCAATCGTTTCTTCTTTTATCGCCAACAAATTCAGGAACGATTATGTATTGCCACCGATTGTATCTGCCGAAAGAACGATTCAAGAAATGCCGAAAGATGAACCGAAGCCGATTCGGTGCCTAAGTCCAATCCACCAGCGCATGTTGCCACGGCACGATATACGGTGCCGGTTGTCACAAAAAATAATTTGGTGGTAGATCCTCCGGTTGATGTAAAACAATTGGAAAAAGTGAAGATAGACATTATCAGTTCTTTGGGAAAGGAAGATAGAATGGGCATCGTCAATCCTCCGGAGAATGTAACTGGGACCAACGTTGTTGAAAAGCCCGAAAACAAGAAAACCAAAGAAGATGGTCGTTTTAAACCCGTGGAAATAGAAGCTGCATTTCCGGGTGGAGAAAAAGCCTGGCAAAAATATATCCAGCGGGCCATCTCAGCACAGCTTGATGATTTCACCGAAACCGATTACGGCACCTGCGTAGTCCGATTCATAGTAGATAAAAGCGGTAAAGTCAGTGAAGTGACGGCCACTATCATGAAGGGAACCAAACTGGCTGAGATAGCTGTGAATACAATTAGAAAGGGACCCGACTGGACGCTGGCGATTCAGAATGGAAATTATGTTACTGCAACAAGAGTACAGCCTGTAACATTACTTAATCCGAATGAATGACGCTTGCGTATTCAATGAGTAAATCAAATTATGCACTTATAAAATAAAAAGACATGGCACAACTTGATCTTTCGCCCCGCCACCAATCCAAATCATTATCGCATCGGGTACGACTGAATGTGGATCTGACACCAATGGTTGATCTTGGGTTTTTATTGATCACATTTTTTATTCTCACGACTACACTTTCTCAACCAAAATCAGCAGATCTTATGATGCCAAAAGATTCCAAAGAGCCAACGCTACTAAAAGAATCATTCGTGCTGACGCTTATGCCTGTACGAAATAATCGTATTGATTACTTTGAAGGAAGAAATGAATCGGCCAGCGATGTAAAGCATTGTTCTTATCGCGAACTTCGTTCTGTGATTCAACAGAAACAAAAGAAGGTTGAAAAAATTTCAGGCAGTAAAAATGAAACCGTGATTATAATAGATCCTTCTTCAGAATCCTCTTACGAAAATTTTGTGGACGTTATGGACGAGATTCAGATAAATGACATCCGGCATTATTTTGTGGTGAATCATCAGCAGTAATTTTAAAACTAATGATTCGGCTGTAAATCAATGCAACTTATCTTTGCTGTATGCAGAGTAAATTATCTGGTTGGGACGATACGATTGCGGCAATAGCCACACCTCCGGGCATCGGCGCCATAGGTGTTTTGAGAATTAGCGGCGATCAGGCTTTCCCCATAGTTCAAAGACTTTTTTCGTCAAAAAAATTAAATGAACAAGGAGCGAATACGTTGCATGTTGGTTATTTGAAAGAAGCAGAAGAAATATTGGATGAGGTGGTGGTCTCACTGTTTAGAAAGCCAGCCTCTTACACCGGAGAAGATGTGATTGAAATAAGTTGCCACGGGTCACCCTATGTGCAACAACAGGTACTCGATGCGCTTATTAAAAACGGTGCGAGATTGGCTAAGCCCGGCGAATTTACTCAAAGGGCATTTCTGAATAAAAAATTAGACCTGGCGCAAGCAGAATCTGTAGCTGATTTGATAGCCAGTAACACCAAAGCTTCGCAGAATGCTGCGTTGAAAAACATGCGCGGCGGTTTTTCAAACTTACTTAGCGAGCTGCGCGAAGAGTTGATAAAGTTTTCATCCCTTATAGAACTGGAGCTTGACTTTAGCGAGGAAGATGTAGAATTTGCCGACCGGGAAAAATTTTCTTTGTTGATTGATAAAATTGATGAGACCGTAAACAAATTAATGGAGTCATTCAGATTAGGTAATGTAATTAAAAACGGCGTAAGCGTCGCGATTGTCGGAAAACCGAATGCGGGAAAATCTACTTTATTGAATACCTTATTAAATGAAAATCGGGCGATAGTAAGTGAGATCGCCGGGACGACACGCGACACAATTGAAGAGATCATCAACATCAACGGAATACTATTCAGATTGATAGATACGGCGGGTATCAGGGAACATTCCCAGGATATCATTGAAAATATGGGCGTGCTGAAGAGTAAGGAAAAAATCAAAGCGGCCGATATTGTTTTATATCTGTATGATATCAATGAAATGGGCACGGATGAACTTGAGACGATTGTTTCAGCGATTAAAAGTCAAAATTCAAATATAATAGTCGTGGCCAATAAGACGGATCGATTCACAGAAGAGATGGCGCACCAAAATACAAATGAAATATCTATATCGGCAAGGGAAAAAACCGGTATTGGTGAATTGAAAAATAAACTTTTTGAAATAGCGGGTGGGGATGGAATTAATACGGAAAATATTATTGTAACAAACGT
>DATCFI010000178.1:0-13410 GCA_036509585.1 Hanamia sp.
TTGTTGCCAGTGTTCGATCATCTCAAACATTTGGCGGCGTAATTCCGGATTGTTGCGCATGTTATTTTTTTTATCATGCAAAACTATTGGCTATTATATTTGTGGACAAGATGTGGTTGGACGGACGGATACTATGCAATAACCGTTCCTTCAATAAATCAGTCATCTGCAAAATTATTCAAACTTAGGTTTCGAACACTTGTGGTCGGGAGACCTGCGCCAGTTGAGGGACTTTTTGTTGTCCTGAATCCATCAAAATATAAGCCGGCTTTACACCCATTATGATGAATTTTTGTCACTATTGCTTTTACCTCCTGGTAATTTTTTATCGCTACTATTAAATAACGATATTACATAAGAAGTTTCGTTCTCTCTTGTATTTTTTGAAATTTTATCCTGAATGCTTCAATTTTGTACGGTCGGAACATCAACCTTTAATTGTTGCGCCTGAGTTCCAACATAATGTAAACAATAAAATATTTTTTGCAATCGATTTCACAATCAAAATATGCTTACTTTAGCATAATAAACTTAAATTTTACACTTATTACTGAATAGGATTGCTTGAAGTTGTTTGTATTGCGGAAATGTTTATCTAACTATCGCTTTTACAAACGTGTTTCTATTACTTAATTCGATATCCTTTGAACAATTCATCAACAATTACAGTGGTTAAAATATTATCTGCTATGATTTTTTTTAAATTATAAATAATTTCATCACTTTGTTAATGTGATTAAACACTACTCATAAAAACAATACACATAAAACTATAACATAGAAGCAACGATTACACCTCCGCGGTTGAAAGAACCATTACTTTATGACCTGCCGACACAGGCTTGTAAAACATATACACTTGTTGCTTCTTGAGAAAATGGATCTTTTTGTTGAAACAAACTTCAGGAGACAGAACAATTAAATTATAAATAAAAACATGAAAAGAAAATTAGTAGCTGTATTATTTACATTCAACTTAGTTTTTACAGGTTCAGGCGTTTTTTCTCAGAATATTTCCCCAAATTCTGATGTTGTAAAAGCCCTGCCTTTTCCTAATGCATCAGTAACACTAAAACCTTCATGGATAAAGGATCGCGAAGATCTGAATACCGCTTATTTGAAGTCGCTGGACCCCGACAGGCTGCTTCATAATTTCAGAGTAAATGCAGGACTTCCTTCAACTGCAAAACCCTTAGAAGGTTGGGAAGCACCGAACAGTGGTTTGAGAGGACATTTTACGGGACATTATTTATCTGCAGTTTCACTCCTGGTGGAAAGGTACCATGATTCCTTACTGGCTAATCGGCTTAAGTACATGGTAGATGAATTATATAAATGTCAGCAGGCACTTGGGAATGGTTACTTAAGCGCCTTTCCCGCAAAGTATTTTGATACCCTGGAAACACGATTTGGAGGAGTTTGGGCACCTTATTATACCTATCATAAGATAATGCAGGGTTTGTTGGATGTATATGTTCATACCGGCAATAAAAAAGCTTATGAAATGGTTACAAAAATGGCATCCTATGTAAAAATGCGGATGTCAAAACTCAGTCCGGAGACTATTGATAAAATGCTTTATACGGTAACAGCAAATCCCTCTAATGAGTCCGGCGCGATGAATGATGTTTTATACCGTCTGTATAAAATTTCACACAACCCTGATCACCTCGCTTTGGCTAAAATATTTGACCGTAACTGGTTTGACGTCCCGTTGTCAAAGAATCAGGATATTTTGAGTGGCTTACACGCCAATACTCATCTGGTACTGGTGAATGGCATTGCTGAACGGTATTCGATCACGAAAGAATCTTTGTATCACGATGCAGCGATAAATTTCTGGACAATGCTCATTGATCATCATGCTTATGCCAACGGTTCCAGCAGCGGCCCCCGTCCAAATGTCACCACACTCACTTCACTTTCAGCTGAACATTGGGGCCTACCCGATCATCTTAGCAACACCCTGACAAAGGGGATTGCCGAGTCATGTGTAACGCATAATACACAAAAACTAACTTCTACTCTTTTTACCTGGACGACGGCCCCGAAGTACGCCGATACATATATGAATACATTTTATAACGCAGTATTACCCACTCAAAATTCGATCGATGGTACAAACGTATATCACTTGCCACTGGGCTCACCACGAGTTAAAGCATTTCTCAAGAAAAACGATTTTCGCTGCTGCAATGGCACCAGCATAGAAGCTTTTGCCTCACTGAACGCGGGCATCTACTATCATAGCGATAATGATTTATGGGTAAATCTTTATATACCTTCTGAGGTAACATGGACGGATAAAAATATTGTTTTGGAACAAAACGGAAATTGTCCCGCTGATTCTTCCGTCGAGTTTACTGTATCGGCAAAAAAAGAATCCGCATTTAATCTTAACTTTTTCATACCGGCCTGGGCCAATAATGTTGAGGTGTATCTCAATGGTGAAAAACAGCAAAAAGATATTTCACCGTCATCTTATTACAGTATGAATCGAAAATGGAAAAACAATGATAAAGTAAAGCTAGTTTTTCACTACGGCTTTCATATTAAGCCGATGCCCGATGATGCGAATGTGTTGGCCATATTCTACGGCCCGACGTTGCTGGCTTTTGAAACATCATCCGAACTTATCTTAAAAGGGACACAGGAAGAAATATTGAAAAACCTGTCTGTTTCAGGCAATAATGAATTTCGATTGGAGGATGGCGGGGAAATATATTCACTACGTCCTTTATATGATATAAATGACGAGTCATATGGAGTATATGCAACTATCAGGAATTACTAAAGCCAATTATTCTTTTAAATGTGGCAGGGAATATAACATTACACTTGAAAGGAGATGGGTTAACTGAAGCGGAGGTTACTATTGAAGCTAATGTTGGGCTTTTGGGTATTAGCATTTTTTTAAAAGACAAAGGTCTAGGGGTAAGCCGATAATAATGAAGAAGCAACAACGCTATGTTAAAATGAAAATATTTATTTTTAATTAAATGATAAATAAAGCTATATGAATATCCTCATGAAAAGAAGTATTTTATTTTTCTTTACTTTCTTCTTTGCAGTTATTTCCTTCTCTCAAGTGCGATTACCAAAACTTGTCAGCGATGGAATGGTATTGCAGCGTGACACTAAAGTAAAAATATGGGGTTGGGCAAGTAAAAACGAAAAAATAAATATCAGGTTCAACGGGAAAACGTATAAAACCAAAGCCGATGTAAATGGCCAATGGGCTGTATTACTGGCTCCCATGAATGCAGGTGGACCTTATACTATGAACATAGCTGCCAGCAATAAAATCACAATAAACGATATTTTAATCGGTGATGTCTGGCTTTGTTCCGGTCAATCCAACATGGAATACCAATTAGGCTATGACAATGCTACTTATGGAAAAGAAATGGAAGAAGTGAATAATCCAGAGATTCGCCAGTTCAAGGTTCCGATCCACCCGGTTCTTGCCGGCCCCGAAGAAGAGATGACCAGAGGTGCCTGGGAATGGGCCAATCCAAAAAATATAGCCCCCTTCACAGCAGTTGGCTATTTTTTCGCAAAGCACCTCTATGAAAAATATCATGTGCCAATAGGTCTGATCAATTCAAGTGTTGGCGGCACTCCAATCGAAGCATGGATAAGCGAAGGCGGATTAAAACACTTCACGGATATCATCGGCACTGTTGAAAAGAACAAAGACACTGCGTATATTAATAGTATGCAGAGGGCGGGCGCTGGTTTTCCAAGACAGCAACAAGCGTCAACAAATGATAAAGGACTAAATGGCCCGATACCTTGGTATGATCTGGCCTATGTTCCGAAAGGCTGGAGAACCATTACTGTTCCGGCTTTCTGGGAAGACCAGGGCGTCAAAGACCTCAATGGCACCGTGTGGTATAGAAAGGAGATAGATGTTCCTGCATCAATGGTCGGTAAACCTTCAAGAGTTTACTTGGGGAGAATCATTGATGCGGATGTTTTATACATTAATGGAAAACAGGTTGGAAGAACGCCATCCATGTATTCTGAACGCAGGTATAATATACCTGCAGATCTGCTGAAAGCAGGTAAAAATCTATTTGTGGTAAAAATTACCAACTATAGCGGCAAGGGCGGTTTTGTCACCGACAAACCATATTACCTGTTTTCTGGAAGCGATACCGTTAGCCTTGTAGGCTATTGGCTATATAAAGTAGGTGAAGTTTTTGTTCCTCATCCTGGACCCGGGGGTGGAGGATTTATGTCTGCACAAAATTCACCTACGGCTCTGTATAATGGTATGATTGCCCCGGTTATCAATTACACCATCAAAGGGTTTCTATGGTATCAGGGCGAAAGTAATGTCACAAGGGCGAAAGAATATGCAAGATTACAAACTGCAGAAATCACCGATTGGCGTAAAAAATGGAACCTGGGCGACCTTCCATTCCTGTTCGTTCAGTTGCCGAACTACGGGGATTATAATTACCTGCCTTCAGAAAGTAGTTGGGCTCTATTGCGTGACGCACAGTTTAAGGCGCTATCCCTCCCGAATACCGGTATGGCAGTTACGATTGATATCGGCGAATGGAACGACATACATCCCTGGAATAAAGATGAACCGGGTAGAAGGTTGGCACTGCTGGCAGAAAAAATGGTATATGGAGAAAATATTGTCAGCAGCGGACCACTTTTTCAATCAGAAAAAATTGAAGGGAACAAAATCATTATTTCATTTACCAGTGTGGGAAGCGGTTTAATATCTAATGATGGACAAGAACTAAGCGAGTTTGCGATTGCCGGGGCAGATAAAAAATTTGTATGGGGCAAAGCAAAAATTGAAGGAGATAAAGTAATTGTCTCAAGCGACGACGTGCCCAACCCACTTTATGTAAGATATGCCTGGGCTGATAGCCCGGTAAATCCTAACTTGTACAATAAGGAAGGGTTGCCTGCTTCTCCTTTCAGAACGGATGATTTTTAAAAAAAAATATTGATGTTTCCGTAAATAAATTTTCATACTAAAAATAGCTTGTACATGATACATTTAACTTTTTAAAACACGGCTTCTTATATTTCTGCTTTATTATTTATCGATTTTATTATTTATCACCACACTAATATTGGGTATTGGTCGTGGCAAATCACTAGAATCCATATCAACAAAACAGCACAAGGAATGGAATGATTATGGCAGAAGTTCAGAAAATTCCAAATTTTTGGATTTTAATCAAATCTTCATTTCCGTCTTGATTTATTTTTTTTGATGATATTATACAAAACCAATCCTGCACCTGCAAAGAATATAGCCACCAGCGGGCCATATTTGCCTGGCATTAAATCACCTGCAATCAATCCAAATGCGGCGCCGCCCGCTATTATCCCCACCTGTAGCCAGAAGTCACTTCTTGCAAGATTTGGATCCATGCCTTTTTCTATCAGCGCCAGCCGCTCTTTTGTTTTTGAAGTGATGTACAGATAGGCAATGCCAAACACCGTTAATAATGCGAGAATGATCAACAGGATAAAAAAGAAGGAGATTGAAGATAAATTGTTCATTTTGTTTGTTTTCAAGTTTTGACAGCTTAAAGGAAAAAGTGGTTACAAAAATTATTAGAATTATTTTGTAACCGGAACAACCTGGCACTTGTCCAAACAAAAGTGAATACAGCAACTGACATTGAAATAATACAGCACGTACTTGCAGGCAATACAGAGATGTACAGCCTGCTTGTAAACAGGTATAAGAACAAAGTGTTCAGTCTTGCTTATGCTATTGTTTCGAACAGGGAAGATGCGGAAGAGATAGCCCAGGATGCTTTTGTAAAAGCATTTAAAGGTTTGGAGTCTTTTAAAGAAAGATCATCTTTTAGTACCTGGCTGTACCGCATTGTTGTAAACACCGCACTGAATAAAAAGAAATTAAAAAAGTGGACAACAGTTGATGACACGGACTTGATAACACAGGACGAACAATTTGGTTTTGATTCTTTGACCCAGTATTTAAAAATTGAGGATCAGAAGAAGTTTATTAGAATGGCACTTCATTCTTTAAATAAACAGGAGAAGCTTTGTCTTACGCTCTTTTATCTGAGCGAATTATCTGTAAAAGAAATTCAGGAGATAACGGCCATATCGGAATCGAATATAAAAGTTTTGCTTTTAAGAGGAAGAAAACATCTATATGAAGAATTGAAGAAATTATTAAAATCAGAAGTAAAAAATTTAATCTAATTGAGTATGCAAGAAGATAAACTTTTAAAAGAATTATTGCAGAATAGCCTGGTGGAAGAAACATCTGACGGCTTTACTGACGGCCTGATGCATCGAGTCAACATTGCTTCTGCATCCGCGGCATACACCCGTTCTATATGGCAAGCCAGGTTATTTAAAATAATAGCAGCTACGTTTATTTTCATTAGCATTCTCCTGCTGTTGCTGAGTATACCTCTTCAAAAAATTACCCTATCTTTTGATTGGAAGCTGGAATTGCCTTCAGCACTCTCTTTGCAGATCATTCAATTCCTTCTTGTGTTTTGGATAGTGATGATCGTAAACCAGGTGATTACGGGAAGGAAGCAAAAAATCGGGGCAGGGCAGAAAATGTAGGGCTTAGCATTAAATCAAAAATTTTTCAAAATCAAAAACACGGTTATTTGTTCCTTTACTGGCAGGCTCTAATATTTTTCTATATAAAATCAACTAGTGATTGGTGAGAATATGGAAATATTTAAATGAATTATAAAAACACCATAATCGGTCTTGCGTTCTATAGAATGTAAGGCGGATTATTGTGTTTAGTTGTTGCCCCGCTCTCTATCTAAAATGTAATCGTTAATCCTCCGTCAACAAAGTCACCAACCACAACCTCACACGAAGTGATGCTGTTGTGAGAAGAGTACACAGCCAAATAAGAAAAATTATTCCAATGTGACAACAACCTTCCCGGTACTTTTACCTGATTGCAGCAATTTAAGACCTTCTTTCAATTCCGAAAACGGAAAGGTGTGACCGATATACGGTTTACCAAGGTCAAGTTGCTCAAGGTGTTGAAGGTATTTTTTCAAACTTTCGCGTTGTTCGTATAAATAAATAAGGTTAAATCCCATGACCGATTTATTCCATTCGGTAAGTTTCATAGGATCGATCATTGGTCGTTTCAAATATCGCGGGATCAGTTTGAAATAATTCGGTTTTGAACCGTGAGGCATAAAACTGGCGGCACCGTAAACGATCATCCTGCCTTCATTGGCCAGCAGGCGAAAACTATCTTTCAGTACCTGTCCACCAATTGATTCAAGTACAATATTAAGCTGTCTTTTGCCGAGGGCCGTTTTAAGATCATCCCTGAAGTTTTTGCTCCTGACAATGACTTCATCATAACCCTCCTTTCTCAATATATCTGTCTTCGATGGGCGGCCGATGGTGCCAATCGTATAGGCATTGTATTTTTTGGCGAGGCGATTAGCCAGTATCCCAACGCCGCCCGCGGCCGATTGAATCAGCACTGTCTGGCCAGGTTCTATAGCGGCAAGTTTTACCAGCGCATAGTAGGCAGTCAGGGCCTGGACAAGATAGGCGGCGCCGTCTTGAAACGACCAGTCATCCGGCATTTTGGTAAGGTAATGATGAGGTGTGGTAATCTGGCTTACATAGCCACCGAACCTGGTAATTCCCATTACCCTGTCGCCCGTTTTGAAATCACTTACCTCGGATCCTGTACCGGTAACAATGCCCGAGTATTCAAGTCCGGGAATAAAAGAACCTTTCGGTGTAGCGCTGTAAAGTCCCAGGATCGCAGATAAATCCGCAAAATTTAATCCGACTGCCTTAATATCTACGGATACCTCGTCCGGCCCCGACGACTGGATATTTTCTTCCGCCAGGTTCAGGTTATTCATCGAACCGGCTTTGGGGGATAAGCGGTACACTTTGCGGGTCATAGTTTTTCTGGTGAAGGTAGCATGATAATCGTTTACCTAAGCCCACGCTGGTCTTCCACTCCTAAATTTGAAATATCCTGAATAACCAAAGAAGTTACCATTGTTATTTTTTGCTCCATGTTGGCACAATTCACTCCCTGTGGGTGTTCCTCTGTTTCCAATTTAATAAAGAATGGACTATTGAATAAAGAGAGAATGGCCAGGAAAGCCCCGTATGGTGTGACCAATGGGTTCGTAAACGCAAGTGTGTGTCTTTCGAAAGAGCCGCACTGGCGCAGGTCTCCTGACCTGTGACTGTTCGTTACTAAACTTGACTTTATCGACATGTACGCCTCACCCCCGTCCCCTCCTTCGACCCTTCGACAAACTCAGGACTCACAGCTCAGGAGGACAACTCCAAAAGAGACGGGGGGAAGAACAACGACAAAACAGTAAACCAATCTACCTACCGGTAGGCAGGCATATAAACAGGATTTTCATTCTGTCCGATAGGGACGCTTGTCTTCCTCGGATGGAACGATGTATGTCCTTCTGAGCCCGTCGAAGGGCCTCGCCTCCGGCCCCCGCCTAAATGACTAGTCCGGCGGGCCTCTCAAATGCCCGCCCGGCCGAGCCGTTCGGACGGGGAGAGGGGAGAAATCGCACCGTATTTCTTTTATAATTCAATAAAAAAACCACCCGCAGGTGGTCTTTAATTTTACCAAAGGCTGCTATTTTTTATAGCACATTGATGACGCCGGTAAAAACGCTGGTGGCTACTTCCCGCCCATCTTCAGCGATGAAGCCCAGCCAGGTCTGTACCTGCTTTCCGGAAAAAGCAGCCACGTTAAGACTGCCGGCGCCGGTACTACGATCGGGGCCCTCGTCTGTATAGATGCTTTGATGCAATTCCTCACAGTGCACCACCAGGATGGCCTTGTCCGAATCTTTAGACTTGCCCGCACCGGTATTATTCAGCCAGCTAAACGTTACAATGCCTGCGGCGCCGGCTGCTGCTGCGGGGTTACCCGCATTTGGCATATCACCGCGGCTCACCAGTATCTTGCTATAGTCTATAGCAAAGGCCGGGTACCGCCGGTGATCCCATTGCGCAGGTTGTAACTCATGGCGCTGTTGGCGCCAGTCATTTTTACCGCAAAACTCTTAAAGCTGATGGCGAATAAATTCGTCAATGGCTGCTGAAACCTGGCGATGATGCCAAATTTTAGCTGCTGTTCTTTTTGTCTTTGGCTGGTGGTAGTAGTCCTGCGGTTGCTTTTGCTGCGCATATAATCGATGCCTTTCCAGCTTCCGCCTACTACGTTTCCTACTTTGCCTGAGAATCCGCCGAGGATTCCTTTTTGGATTATTCCCATAATGATTTGATTTTGGGGTTATAAAAATGGTTTAAAAACAAGTTGCTGCTGCGTTTTTTTTTGCCTGGCAACTTGCAGATCTAACGATGCAAATTGTTTAAAAAGTACTGATTACTAAATATTTACAGCTATTTACTAAAATTTACATCAATATTCTTCTGCGTACACCCCCATGCCATGTCTTACGGATTGTTGCCATACCTTACCGGGGTTTACCGGTTGTTTTTTACCTGTTGAATCCGGCTTTTGTTCAGGTCTCCTTCGGGTCTTGTTCGGGTCTTGTTCGGGAAATGCCTTGGGCGGGTTAAGAAGGAACCTTATCCATATCTTAAAAAATCAAAAGATGAATTAGAGAAGAGACGAATGAGCCCCTGCCAGTCTGAGCTTGTCGATGTCAGACTGAACTTGTCGTTGTCAGTCTGGTAGTCGTTGTCAGTCTGAGCTTGTCGTTGTCAGTCTGAGCTTGTCGAAGACTGAGCCTGTCGAAGACCGAGCCTCTTCACATTATCTTAATGCCACTAACCATAAGAAAAAGAATTTAGCCACTAAGACACTAAGACACCAAGGATTTTTTCTACGAAAAAATAAAGGAAGCTTCGTCCACGCGAACGGCTAATCAGTCGGGTTTTCGTTTTCCTTTGTGTCTTCGTGCCCCTGTCTGCCGACAGGCAGGTTCGTGGCAAAAAAGGCGAAGCCCATAATCACCACCGCCAAAGACGGAGTTCTTTATGAAAAGAAGCCTTTTACCAATCCATTCCCGGAAACTATGAATTGTATAAAAAAGTATTTATATTCGGAGTTACTAATTGCTTTCCAATAATACCCCGGGTTTTATTTAATCACCAATTAAACAAAAACGAGATGAACCAGGAAGTAACCAGCGGAACTCTTGTTCCTGCAAAACCGCCGCACACGGCCGCCCAAGAAACCGAAGTTTTAAAATCAGCAAATGCTGTTACAGACAAGGCGAAAGCTAAACCGGGTACAAACCAACCTGCGGCAGTAAATGGCGCGACTGCAAAGCCGGAAGAACCGTCCACAGGATTTTCTGTTTGGAGAACTACCCGGCAGATCAGGGAAGAATTTCACGTGTCCGCAAAATCGTTGTACAACTGGCGCATCGCCGGTATTTTACCCCACGGGCTCCTGGGCAATAAAATCATGTATAACCGCACCGAGATCGAAAAAATATTGAAGAGCCGATGGAACGCCTCACTGGTGTTGGTCCATACCTTTTTAGATTTATGCGCCACTTGCTGACACAAAAGCCAGGTTTATGTATTCTTTTAAGATAGTTCGTTGTGAAAATTTCTTTGCAGTTATATTGGTCGTTTTTTTGAATTTATAATTTATGGGTAACTACACCAAAATCATTAAATGCTGTTATTTGTTTGTTTACTGCAATGTAGGGATAATCGTGCTGTCCGTAAGTAACCAGGTTCCGTGGCTCTTTTAATTTACATTCTAGGAATAGTGGGTGAAGCAGCCGCAGTTTGCATTCTTGAAATAATAAAACCAAAGGATAAAATTATTCCTCCTCCCCTTCCTCCTTTGTTTCGATAGCATTTACATTCTTTATAGCCTGGTAAGTTTCATCTACTTTTTCTATCAACTTTACCAGCAATTGTATATTGGTATCCGCACAGTTTTTAAAAAGGTCAAAATCAAAATAATGAGTTTCACCTATTGGTACCGACCTGTTCCATTCATTTAGTTCCCCGGCCATTGCTATCGGAATGATCGAACCATATATTTTGCTGTTTACTTCAAAAAGATTTTTTTAAAGCGTCTTCCAGGGTTTCCCTGTAATCTTCCGATTGCATAAAATTTTATTTTAGAATATTCCAACTGATACAATTAAGAATTCCGTTCCCTGAGCGTCCGCTTGTGATATTTTATAAATTGTAATCCGGATATAATTAAGGCTTACTAACAGTTAACCATATACGCAGGTTTTATACTATTTTATTCGTGGCTCTTTTCAATTCGAACACAAGTGGACGCGCTAAGTCCCTGCCGGGTGAAGGATGACCTTGCGCCAACAGTGGGATACTAAAAAAGCTGCCTCTCATGAGACAGCCTTCAAGTTGTATGATTGACTAATTCCTGTTGGAATTACCAGCTCCCGTGATCGTTTCTATTGGTATGTTCTTCAACTCTTTTATAATGTTGACGTTGGTAATGATATCTTCCTTCCTTCATATATCTATTCCGGCTATCCCTGTCATCGTTATATCCATAGTCATTTTCATTATTGCGGTTATTCCGCTCATTATTCCTGTAACCACCACGGTCATTACGGGGGTTTTGGGAATATTGATCACGATTGTTTCCTGAATTTTGGCTTGACGGGTAATCCTTACCGTTAGATTGATTATTTTTTTGCTGACGGTGCCCGGATTGTGCATAAGAAGCAGTGGTTAAAAACCCTGCAAAGAATAATATGGTAATAAATTTTTTCATAATTGCATTTTTAAATTGTGATTGAATAACTATAAGACGATGCTTTTATCAATAAGCTTAACAATGAAACGTTAATACAGAATTGCTACAGAATTCCAGCCGTTGTTGGTGTTCGCCCAGATGGTTTGTAGCAGGGCAGTCACCAACAACAGTATCAATTGCTAATGCCTTCTTATTAACTACCTCTTCAGCTTCAGCCACAAGAATTCGTTTTATCCGTTTTGTTGGTGAAGCAGCCGCACTTTTCCTTCGCTCAACAGCAACAAAGGCCTAAACCATATTTAAATTTTCTATTTCTTTTTTTTTAAAAATTTTTTCACTATTTTGCTTAATTCATCTTGTGAAAGATTTGAATTGGTAATTTCGAGTACCTTCTTGACTGTGACTTTTTTATTAAATTTCCTCTCTTCAATCGCCATTTTAACAGAAGTACCAGAAGATTTTGATTTTTTCTTTTCTTTATAAAAGTGATCTAAAAAGAAAAAAATAAATTGTCCAACGGTTGTAAACACATCCATTGATGATAGAAGTAAACTAGCCACAAACATAAATTGGACACCTGATTCATGTTTTGCATATAATATATGCTCTCCTGTTTTTGTTATGATATCAGTCTTATTATGAGAAATTTGGCCGATGACGGTGTTCCTCTCTTTCAAAAATGACAATTAGTTGATTGACGCCGCCGTCTGGTCTCCTGACCAACGGCATCTTCGAGTCATACCCCTCTCTCATTTACCTTCAAAATGTGTCAGCATCTTAAAATTATCCAGCCTATCATGGTAAAATCTTGCAGATGAATAGTGATAATCCTCCGGCTTTTCACATAACCCTGCCTTTACCGGATTGTAATGTATATATTCTAATTTTTGCTTGAATAATTCTTCTGAAATTAATTCTATACTTAATGGTTCTCTTTTCCATATCTGGTATTCTCTATCGTATTTATTTACCTTAAAGCTCTCAAGCCCTTCTTTATCATTTTTTAAAAGTGAACGTTTTAGTTGTTGAGCTGTATATTTCATAAATGATGCCTGAACTTCTGAAGGTGTAAAACCAATCAAAGGTTGCCATATCAAATGAATATCCTGCCCGTCCGGTCAGGCGGGGATTGCTCATTATGACAAAAGCGTTTAATTCTATTCTTTCGCCGGTTACTAAAAATCTCAGGCTCTCAACTATTATATCCTTGTGATGATCATTTGCAAGCAAATGATTCCACTGATAAATGGTAGCTGTAAAAAACTGTGAAGAATAAACAGGGAAGTTTTGACTCATTACGCTAATCTATGAAATAAAACAATGGTTTTCTGAAATATTTATTGCCGTTGGTCAGGAGACCAGACGGCGGCCACCCTCCACTAGATGGGCTTCGGAAAAGGAACACCCACAAAGGCCAAAAATACTTCATCTTCGCATAACAAAAAATACCAATAATAACACAAGGATAGAAAAACTGCCACACACCTTAGCTATGTATGTTTAATAATTATAAAATATGTTAAGCTCAAAATACAAAATCAGATGTGCTTCCATCATACTTCTTGCTGCAGGTTATGGGTGGGCAGGCGGACATTATATTCCGGTGGAATCTTCTATAGTTGCTTATTTATTTCAATTTATTGTTATTGCACTCCTAATAGTGATGGGTACCCACTTTTTAAATAACC
>DATCFI010000179.1:0-5468 GCA_036509585.1 Hanamia sp.
TCCAAAATGGTCAGAAAGGCCATTGGCGACAATTGTTTTGGCAGATGCAAACGATAAACCTACCGATGAAGAACTAATTGAATTTTTATCACGAGATTTTGCAAAATACCAGGTGCCCACGAACTATATTTTTATAAATGAAGTGCCAAAAACAAGCGTTGGAAAATTTGATAAAAAAGAAATCAGGAAGTTGTTTGCTGAAGGCAAACTGGTTTGAGCGCGGACGAGAAAAAACAATTATTTGAAAAGTAACCGCATGAAAAATATTTTAAATGAGAAAGATTATTCAGAAATCAGGGATAGAATAAAAAACCTTTCCGGGGCAAGTATCAGGCGTTGGGGCAAAATGGATTTACAGCAAATGCTCGTTCATTGTACCACGCAATTAAAGCTGGCAGTGGGAGAAATTCCTTCTAAAACACAAGGCCCCTCATTCATGCGATCAGGGTTGGGGAAATAGATCTTGTTATCAAACATGCCGTGGCCAAAAGGAGTCAACACACCGACTGAAATGAATTCAACGTCTGCTAATTTCTCACTCACTAATATTGAAATAGAAAAAAACGAACTTTTACATTACCTCGAAAAAGCAAAGAAAAAAGAGCAGCTTCATCCACATCCATTTTTTGGAAAACTCAACCGCAAAGAATGGGGCAGACTGATTTACAAGCATCTTGATCATCATTTAAAACAATTTAGCAGCATGTGATTGTTTAAGAAAAAACTTAGAAGGTTTTAAAACCTTATAGGTTTAACAAACAGAAGATTTCATCTTATTAATCCTACTGTGCCATTTCTAATGCCTTTGTTGTAGTATAATATTTGGCTATCATGCAGGGCACTTCCCAATCTGGCAACTTCCCACCTTTTAAATATTGCAAGTATCGTTTCATTACATCTGCAAAATGAGACTCATGGCCTTTGTGGTACTCTTCAGGAATGATTATTTTCCAACCGGTTTTATATCGCGCAGTAGTTACACCAGGCATATCTTTATTGATCTCTTTGATCGCGTTGCTAAGTGCCTGAGATAAATCCGTTGTATCTTTTGGATCGTTGGGCCATACGTACAAAGTAGCTTTCCATTTCTCTTCAACACCTTGTTTTATTTCAAGATTTGCTTTGGTTCCTTTCAACAATGAATAATAAGTATCGCCTGCTCCTTGAGGCGCATCGTAAGTCCATTTGGCAGTTATTCTTGAATAAACTCCTTTGATCGTATAATCAATAGAACCGTTACCATGCGTCAATAAAATGGAATCATCCTTCACATATTTTTTCAAAAACCCCGGATAATGATCTTCATTCGTGAGAATGGAAAATTGAGAGAGATAAATTGGCGTAGGTCATATTTTTGACGACTGAATTGAAATATCTTTCTTGTAGTCAAGCGATACTTCCGGAAAGCAAACCCATTGCACTAGGTCAACAAGATGTACGCCCACATCAGCGATAGCATCGCCCTGCTGCAATGGATCAAAAAACCAATCGGGACGTATTAAAGGTTTTCCGGAAACTTGTTTAAAATAGCGATGAACACTTTCCATGATTACCGCAGGCGAATCTTTGGTGCCTTTTTCTAATTCGCCAAAAACAGAAGTCAAATTCGCCAATCTCTTCTGAAGCATCGTAGCTGCTACAGACCGCTCTGTCATTATATCATACAACAAGACTCTTTTCTCTTTCGCATCAGCAAACGCCTGTTTTAATGTATCAAACCCTGCAACATCAATAGCCATTGGCTTATCAGCAAGCACATTCAAACCATCATCCACCGAGCTCTTAATATATTCGGTTTTCAACTGGTTATTGCCGGCAAGAACCACTACATTACCTTTTTTCTCATTCAGCATCTTTTGCAGGTAATCGTAACCGTCATATACCTTTTCAACCCAGTGAGTAGGAGCATTCTCGCGGGTGTTATATTGTTTGATATAATTTAATTGTTCAGTCAGGCCCAAACCTTTTGGTGCGTAAACGTACACGACAGAATCAATTCCCGGATACATCGTTTTTTGTACTAAAGCCGAGTGGAAATGAGCAGGAGCAAGTGTTATCAATTTTACTTCGCCCGATGAATCTGCGGAAGCATTTCTATTTTCTCCTGATTGACATCCTGCTATAAAAGCTGCCATTAAAATAAATGTTGTGGATTTTATAATTCGCATTAGGATTTCCTTTTCAATTTAATTAAATAATGACCTGTAAATAGTTTTCCAGATTTAGACCCAATATAATTTATTTCAGGATATTTCTCAGGACTTATTTTTTCCAAAAAAAAGTACAAGGTTTCGCTATGCCCCAAGGCTGCGCAGCGCGCCTTATAGATTCAATCTCCACAGTAAATAAACAATTTTAATGAATTCCTAATCAGGCTTAATCGAAAGCAATTCAATATCTCAAAACTATTACAAATACCGTTGCCGGAAAAAGAAGAATTAAATCCGAAGGTAAATCCGAAATTTGCGCAATGAATTTGTTAGTAGTAGCCGCAACGAAATTTGAAATTGCACCTTTCCTAAAAGAAAATCCCAATGCAGACGTACTCATTACAGGGGTTGGAATTCCGGCGACCATTTTTCACCTTACCAAAAAATTATCAGAAAATAAATATGATCTCGCCATCCAGGCAGGAATTGCCGGGGCCTTTGGGAATCGTTTAAATTTAGGAGATGTAGTGGCGGTAGAAAAAGATACTTTTGGCGATTTGGGAATAGACGAAGATGGCAATTTTCAAACACTTTTTGAGAAAGAATTTGTGGGAAAAAATGATTTTCCATTCCATGACGGGTGGCTGATAAATCATACTTCATCTTTCAATAACCAGGGATTACCACAGGCCAAAGGAATCACGGTAAACTTGGTGACGGGTGATAGCACTCGAAATAAATGGACAGAAGAAAAATTTTCGGCAGACATTGAAAGCATGGAAGGCGCGGCATTCCACTATGTTTGCCTTCAACAAGAAATTGATTTTTTACAATTAAGAAGCATTTCAAACAAAGTAGGCGAAAGAGATAAAACGAAATGGGAAACAGCGAAAGCAATCAAAAACTTAAACGAAGAATTATTTAAAACTATTAACAACCTATCGATATAATTATGAATTTTACACTTGGATTTTCACCGTGCCCGAATGATACATTTATCTTCGACGCATTGGTCAATAAAAAAATAGATACAAAGGATTTGCATTTTAATGTACGGCTGGAAGATGTGGAAACTCTGAATGAACTGGCAAAAAACGAGGTGTTGGATTTTACGAAAATCAGTTATGGCGCGCTGCCATTAGTTGCCGGCAAATATAAAGTACTTAATAGCGGAGGCGCACTGGGCAAAGGTGTTGGGCCGCTCCTTATTTCCCGAAAGCCGGTGAATTTCAATGACGTCGAACAATATACGATTGCCATCCCTGGAGAAAATACGACTGCAAATCTTTTATTTTCGCTTGCCTTCCCTAATGCAAAAAACAAAATTTTCAAAAGATATGATGAAATAGAAAGCCTGGTGACGACATCTGAAAATGTACTCGGCGTCATTATCCATGAAAACCGTTTTACTTATATGGATCGTGCCCTTTACAAAATCATAGACCTGGGGAATTTCTGGGAAGAAAAAACATCTTTTCCAATTCCACTTGGAGGTATCGTGGGTAAAAGAAATATTGATGAAAAAACTTTAATGAAAGTGGATGCCCTGATAAAAGAAAGTATGGAATATGCTTTTGAACATTACCCTTTGATTAGCGATTACGTAAAAGAACATTCGCAGGAAATGGAGGAAAATGTGATGAAAAAGCATATTGATCTTTATGTAAACAACTATTCAATTAACCTGGGTGAAGATGGCAGGAAAGCGGTACAAAAGTTCATGGAAATTTACCGAAATACAAGAGGAAATGCTGAGCAAATGATAGTTTCAAACAAGAAATTATTTTTGGAAGAAGGCTAAAGATTATTAAGAGGGTCAATACAAAACGTATTTTGTGAATGAGCAGTAAACGCACAAAAAAGACACTTTTCTATTTTGTCAGAGAGAGCGCTAAATTAGCGTGTAAGCATCCTCGTTCACTTTATGAATACAAAAAATAGGCTGAGCGAAAGGTAAATTACAACAATGTTTCCCAGATAAACCTGGCTTTTTGCTGTTGAGCCTCTTTATTCTCATCCGGGTCATCCGGGCTGTACCAATCACTGGTGCGGTCCTTAATGAGCGATTTAAAATCAGTCATAGTAATCGTTTTCTTCGCGTCAATAGGTTTGATCGCACTTGCATCTACACCATTCACCATTACTTTTGTTGCTATCCATGATGTATATAATCTTGGAATAGTAACTCCCATAATAACTCCGGGCAATCCCTGGAAGGACGCCGGGCCACCTGGCAAGGTAATTTCTTCTGTATAAAATGCAAAGACATACACACTATCAAAAAGAATAGCAACGGCCTTCCTGCAATTGAAACCCGCAATTTCCCGGTTTTCGTTTACCAATTTCCATTTCAGTTTGGTTATAGAATCCGCTATGTTAATATCAGTTCCATACACATTCTTTTGCATATTAAATTTGCCTGAATTATAATCATAATAGTATTTGTCCTGCTCATCATCCCCATTCTGTTTTAAGATAAAATCCGGCAGTTTCGGTTCGCTCCAACGATCAAACTGGTAAATGCTTTTATCATTGGAAAAGGTTAAAGTAAAAACTCCTGTCTTGAATCTTGATATTTTATCTTTGAGCTGTTCATCCCAGGAACCGCTACCGATTGTTTTTTTTACATCTGATTTCACTTCGTATTCTATTTTTGCCTGGTCAATAAATATTTGCGCGTGAGATACGTCAAACAAAAATAGAAGTAATGCGATGATCGACAATTTGATTTTCATTCCGCTCATTTTAAATTACTATTTTATTTAGAACCTTTATTTTTAAAATTCCAGGTAAAGCCAATTAAAAAATATCTTTTAAGCCGGTCATTAATTACCTGCGAATAAGTATTCCCGGAAAAATTTCTGTTAATACCAACATTCTGGTCCAGGATATCCTTGACGGTAAAGTAAGCGGTAAACTCATCATGCTTAAAAGTGCGCTGCAGGCGCGCATTCCAGATATTCGTTATAAGATTCTTATCTGCAGCTACTGTTTTTTGCTGATAATTATAACTATAATCAGTAATTACCGACCACACCTTTTTATAATAGACGGTTCCGTAAAAAGACAAGGTATTTGTATAGTAATGAATTTTGGTATCATTTTGTGTTGTTTTGTTCGCATTATAAGCGAACTGATTATATATTTCAAGATCATATTTTTTTTCTTTGGTTTTATATGCATAAACTGTAAAACCGGGTGAAACAGTGTTTGAATAGCTTTTTTCGCCGTTGACAACATTGGCAAAACGGTTTAAACTTAGGTTCGGATCAAAACCAAACCGCGTATCAATTTTTTTAGCTTTAAAACTTACCCCGC
>DATCFI010000180.1:0-34322 GCA_036509585.1 Hanamia sp.
GGCGTATCTGAATGAATTCTTTTATCGCTTTAACAGACGGGGATTTGATAAAACTATATTTCACAACCTTCTAGAAAGAATGGTTAAGAGTGACCCCATTTATCAAAAGGTATTCACGACTTAAACGATTTATTCTATTAAATATTTTTCGATAGCGGTATTCATTTGTCCTTTTATGTGAACATAAAAAAATTGCTTCGGGGGCATCCGCAGATTTTGTTTCTATTAAGATGCAACACATCATCTGCGTTATTTTCTTTGATGAAATGATTTAACCTGGTAGTCGTTGTAAATCAGTGGATCAATAAATAGTAACTTTTTCTATTTCTTGTTTTCAGCCTTCAGCCTTCAGCCTTTGGCATTGAGCATAGTTCGCGTTTCAATTTCTTCCTGTAAATTTGCCGACTTTATCTATCACGAAAATTCTCCATGAAAAAAACAGGAATACTCGGCGGCGGCCAGCTAGGACGAATGCTGTTGCAGGCTGCAGCGAATTACCCGGTAGAAACATTTGTGCTGGAAAACGCTGAAGAATGTCCCGCGGCGCATCTTTGCGATCACTTTACCAAAGGTGACATCACCAATTTTGAAGATGTTTATAATTTTGGTAAAAACCTTGATTCCATTACGATTGAAATTGAATCGGTAAATATTGACGCGCTGAAAAAATTAGAATCAGAAGGTGTAAAAATTTTTCCGCGGCCATCAGCACTGGAGATCATTAAAAACAAGACCACGCAAAAAAATTTTTACCGCGACAATCAGATTCCTACATCACCTTTTGTTATCACGAAGCAAAAAAATGATATACGAAAACATCTTGATTTTTTACCCGCGGCTCACAAGCTCGCTATTGGCGGGTATGACGGCAGAGGCGTAGAAATATTAAAAAATGAAGGTGATATTGAAAAAGGATTTGACGAAGAAGCCATTCTGGAAAAATTAGTTACGATTAAAAAGGAAATATCTATCATAGTAGCCGTAGGCGAAGACGAGAAAAATGCAATCTATCCTCCAGTAGAAATGATCTTTAATCAGGATCTCAACCAACTGGAATACCAATTGTCGCCAGCCGTTATGGATGAAAAAATATTATGGAAGGCAGAAGCGATTGCATTGACGGTAGTTAAAAATCTGAAAAGTCCCGGTATTTTCGCGGTAGAATTGTTTTTAGATATAGATAATAACATACTTGTAAATGAGACTGCACCAAGGGTGCATAACAGCGGGCATCATACTATTGAGGCAGCATTCTCTTCGCAGTTTGATATGCTTTGGCGTGTGATATTGGGTTACCCGTTGGGAAAAACAAAACCAATCATGAATTCTGCAATGGTCAATATTATTGGAGAGCCTGGATACAGTGGAGTAGCGAAATATGAGGGCCTTGAAGAGATATTAGAAATCGATAATTTATTTGTTCATATTTACGGTAAGAAAGAAACACGGCCGGGGCGAAAAATGGGACACATTACCGTGTTGAGTAATGAGCGGCAACAATTAATTCACGTAGCCAACAAGGCAAGGCAAGTATTAAAGGTGATTTCTTAAGAGTAATTGCCTCTTTTTCAGTAACAAATGAAGAATCCAGACGCAGGAATTTTTAAGTTTTAACGTCTTATTTAATCAACTCTCAAAAATGGAAATTATTAAATGAAATTAAAGTACGGAAAATGGATAGCATCCGGTTTAGTTGTCGTTTTTTTTATGTCGTCCTGCGGAAGTAAAAAGAAGAACGCCGGCCCACCAATCTCTGCTGGTGAATCGCACCAAAATGCTGTGATTGCGGTTCAGGGCTACATCATTCATCCTTCGGTATTGCATTCAAGTATAGAAGTGGCAGGCACCCTGTTGCCGTTCGAGGAAACAGATATACATCCCGAAGTATCGGGAAAAGTAACTTATCTCTCTATCAAGGAGGGCGCTCATGTAAAAAAAGGGACGCTGCTGGCAAGGCTTTTTGATGGCGACCTGCAGGCTCAGCTTAATAAATCGAAAGTACAATTAGAAGTAGCCCAAAAGACTCAACAACGCCAGTCGGAATTGTTAACAATCGGTGGCATCAGCCAACAGGATTACGATCTGAGTGCGCTGGATGTAAGTTCCATAAAAGCAGACATACAGGTATTGCAAGCTGCCATTGATAAAACCATTATCACAGCACCCTTTGACGGCAAACTAGGATTTAAAAACATTAGCATTGGTGCTTTTATTACGCCTACTACGGTTATTACTTCCATTAAACAGGATAACAAATTGAAACTGGAATTTAGTGTTCCGGAAAGATATACGCCGAAAGTAAAACTCGGAAACATCGTTTACTTTACCACCGAGGCCTCAAATAAAAAGTATAGCGCTAAGATTTATGCAACTGAGGCTGGAATTACAGCTGACAACCGGAGCCTGAAAGTGCACGCTGCAGTGGAAAATATTGATAATAATATAACAGCCGGCTCATTTGCAAAGGCGGCGTTTGACATGGGCGATAACAATGATGCCATAATGGTTCCTACACAAGCCATCATACCTGAAGCGCGCGATAAAAAAGTAATTGTTTATAATGGCGGTATTGCTGATTTTAAAGTGGTAACCACCGGCACCCGGGATTCTGCAAAAGTGGAAATCCTGAGTGGCCTTTCTATAGGAGATACTGTTATTACAACCGGTTTGCTTTCGATAAAACCCGGAAGCAAAATCAATCTTTCATCTTTAAATAATTAGCCTTTTAATTGTGAATATTTCTGAAATAAGCCTCCGCCGACCTGTTTTCGCTGTTGTATTAAATCTTGTGATTCTTCTTTTTGGTATCATTGGGTTTAAGTTTTTGGGCGTACGAGATTATCCGGCGATAGACCCGCCTAATATTTCCGTTAGCACATCTTACCAGGGCGCTAATTCAGATATTATTGAATCACAAATTACAGAACCTCTTGAAAAAGCCATTAACGGTATTCCTGGAGTAAAAAATATTAGCTCATCGAGCAACCAGGGTCAAAGTAGTATTAATGTAGAATTTGAACTAGGCGTGGACCTGGAAACTGCTGCTAACGATGTGAGGGATAAAGTAGGACAGGCTACGAGAAATCTTCCACAGGATATTGATGCTCCACCGATAATTTCCAAGGCCGATGCAAGCGCCCAGCCTATCCTTGCTGTAACGGTACAAAGCAACTCGCGAAACTTGCTGGAAGTAACTGAATATGCTGAAAACAATATCGTTGAACGTTTGCAAACCATTCCTGGTGTAAGTTCTATTTCTGTTTGGGGCGAAAAAAGATTTGCGATGCGACTTTGGTTTAAGCCTGCCCGATTACAGGCTTACGGGCTCTCCACTAATGATATTCAAAATGCATTGGCTACGCAAAGCGTAGAACTTCCTGCCGGAAAAATTTCGGGGAACACAACGGAGCTATCTGTTCGCACATTCGGAAAATTGAATACAGAGGAGCAATTTAAAAATCTGATCATCAAAAATATTGATGGAGTTAATATAAAATTAAGCGACGTGGCAGATGTGGTGCTGGGGCCTGAAAATGAAGAATCAGGATTAAAGGAAAGCGGAGTTCCTATGATCATGATGGCGATTATACCACAACCCGGTTCTAACTATGTTTCTATCTCAGACGAATTTTATAAAAGATTAGACCAGATAAAAAAGGACGTTCCCAAAGACATCAAGATGGATGTTGGGATGGATCAGACAAAATTTATTAAAAAATCTATCTCCGAGGTTGAGGAAACATTATTGATTGCATTAATCCTGGTTATCATTATTATTTATTTGTTTTTCCGCGACTGGATACTTGCTTTACGCCCGTTATTCGATATTCCGGTTTCTCTTATTGGCGCTTTCTTCATCATGTATCTCTTCGGATTTACCATCAATGTATTGACGTTGCTTGGTATTGTACTGGCAACGGGGCTTGTGGTGGATGATGGTATTGTAGTCACGGAAAATATTTTTAAAAAGATAGAAGGCGGCATGAACAAATACCAGGCTGCTAAAGAAGGTTCTAAAGAAATCTATTTTGCAGTTATATCAACTTCTATTACGCTGGCCATCGTTTTCTTACCCATTATTTTTTTACAAGGCTTTGTTGGAAGGTTGTTTCGTGAGTTTGGAATCGTGGTTGCCGGTGCTGTATTGATTTCTGCTTTTGTATCGCTTACCCTTACGGTGGTGTTGAATGTAAAACTTACGCACAAAAAAATCGGGCATTCATGGTTCTACAGAAAAACGGAGCCTTTTTTCACAGGTATGGAAAGTGGCTACAAGAAAAGTTTGATAAAATTCATGAAATTCAAATGGGTAGCATTGGCGATGGTTGTTGTTTGCTTTGGCATTATCTACGTTATATTCACAGGAATTCCTTCAGAACTCGCACCACTTGAAGATCGTAACCAGTTCAGATTGAACGTGACCGCACCTGAAGGAACCTCTTATGATTACATGGATTCCTATATGGACTCGTTGGGAACGTTTCTCGCAGATTCTATACCTGAAAAGACAATGCTTATAAGCCTCACGGCTCCTGGATTTGGAGGTGGATCGGTCAATAGCGGATTCTTTAATGTGATGCTTTCTGACCCTAAAGATCGCAACCGTTCACAACAACAAATTGTGGATATGGTCAATAGGAACTTGAAAAGATTTCCGCAGGGAAGGGCCTTTGCATCGCAACAAGAAACGATATCTACCAGCAGGCATGGCGGCCAGCCGGTGCAGTTTGTGATAGAGAATAATGATTTTGATAAAATAAGAAAAGTGCTTCCGCAATTTTTGGACGAAGCAAAACAAAGCCCGATATTACAAGGTGTAGACGCAGATCTTAAATTTAATAAACCGGAACTTCGTGTGAATATTGACCGACTTAGAGCCAGTGAACTGGGTGTAAGTGTCGATGATATCAACCAGGCATTGGAGCTCGCGTACAGTGATAGAAGGCTTGGTTATTTTTTAAGATCAGGAAAACAGTACGAAGTTTTGGGACAGGTAGATCGGAGTGACAGAGATGATCCAAATGACCTTAGTAAGATAATGGTGAAGAACAGTCGTGGTGAAAACATAGGGCTCGATAATTTGGTAACTACCACGGAGGCATCTGCGCCACCAACCATTTATCATTTCAACCGTTATAAATCGGCGACAATATCTGCAGGCCTTGCACCAGGAAAAACTGTTGGTGATGGCATCAAAGAAATGGAGCGAATTTCTAATAAACTTTTAGACGATACATTTACAACTGCGCTCAGCGGTACCTCCAGGGATTATTCTGAAAGTTCAGGGAATACAGTTTTCGCTTTTTTACTGGCGTTGATACTTATATACCTTGTGCTCGCCGCGCAATTCGAGAGTTTTATTGATCCGTTTATTATTATGATTACTGTTCCGTTGGCATTGGCTGGGGCTTTATTATCATTATGGATCTTCGGGCAAACTTTTAATATTTTTTCCCAGATAGGGATGATTATGCTGATAGGCCTCGTAACCAAAAACGGGATTCTGATTGTAGAATTTGCCAATCAGAAAAGAGACGCAGGAATGAACACGATTGATGCGGTGATAGAATCAGCTTACCTGCGGTTGAGGCCGATTCTAATGACAAGCCTTGCGATGTCTCTTGGAGCGCTGCCTCTGGCACTTTCTATTGGAGATGCTTCTACCAGCCGTATTCCCCTGGGTATTGTTATCGTTGGCGGCATTTTATTTTCACTGATCCTTACTTTGTTTGTTGTGCCTGCTATGTACGCTTTTCTTTCACGTAAAAAACAACCTTTGGATGAAGCACTTCTATAAATCTTTCATTCTTATTTTTTCTTTCTTGTTTTCTGTGACCTCTTTCCTTCAGGCTCAGGATACGTTAATCACCGTGCAGGATACATTGCTCACCGCCCAGGAAGCTATCAAAAATGCTATTGAGCATAATTACGGTATCATCATAAGCAGAAATGAAACTGAGATAGGCACGATCAATAATAGTTGGGCCAATGCAGGTGCGGTGCCGATTGTAACGGCAGATGCTACCTATAATTTAGGGCTCAACACCTTGCATCAAAAACTAAACAACGGAACCTTCACAGAAAAAAACGGAAATCATACTCAAAATCTAGCTGCAGGATTGGCTGTCAATTGGACTTTATTTGATGGTTTTAAAATGTTTGCTACAAAAAAGAAACTGGAAGAATTAGAAAGAAATGGCGAATATGCCTTTAAAAAACAACTCAATGAAATCATATATAATGTCATCAATTCCTACTACCAGATCGTTACATTAAAGGAACAAAGGAATGCAACGCTGGAGCAAATGCGTTTATACAATGTCAGATACACACTTGCGCAGCGCCGTTTTGAGATAGGTGCCGGCGCAAAGTATGAAGTATTGGAAGCGCAGGTAGATCTCAATGCACAGCGTTCCAGTTTAATCTCTCTCGAAAACTCAATCTCAGTAGAAAAATCCACATTAAGTAATCTGATGGGCAAGGCATCAGACACTTCTTTTAGAGTGGCAGACACGATCTTAGTGAATCCATTGCCTGCATTTGAAGAACTGCAGAATAAAATCAATCTCCAAAATCCGGATATACTTCTTGCTAATAGCCAATTGGTTATCCTTACGCAAACGAAGAAGGAAACGAACGCAGCGAGGCTTCCATCCGTGGTTTTCCAGGGATTTTATAATTTTAATAAGAACAGCAACAGCGCGGGTTTTACGCTGTACAATCAAACGTATGGGCCCTCGGGTGCAGTCGGAATCTCGATTCCAATCTTCAATGGCAACCTGGTAAAAAGACAATTAAATATCAATGATATCCAGATAAAGAATCAAACGTTTGCCGTCGCCCAAACGAAAGATGATGTTCAGACGGATTTGACAAATGCGTACATTAGTTATAACAACGCACTCAAAGCGATTGAACTTGAACAAAATAATTTTGTGTTGCAGATGGAAGATATTAATATAGCTATCGAGCGATATAAAAAATTAGCGATCACTTCTGTGGAATTACGACAAATACAAACCAGCTATAACGACGCTGTAAACAGGCTGTACAATGCCCTCTTACAGGGGAAACTTGCAGAAACAACGATTGCTTTGTTGACGGGTGAGATTAGTCAGCTTTGAGCTTTGAGCTTTCAGCTTTCGCATTCAACCTTCTGCTTTTCATCATTTCAATTATCTTTACGCGCATAAATTGAATTATGGCAAAAACAATTAAGCCACTTGTTGGCATCATAATGGGCAGCGACAGCGACTTGAAAATAATGCAGTCTGCGGCAGATATTTTAAGACAGTTTGAAATTCCTTTTGAACTTACTATTGTGTCTGCTCACAGAACTCCGTTGCGAATGGTGGAATATGCCAGTTCCGCGTTGGATCGTGGTTTAAAGATTATTATAGCAGGTGCCGGAGGCGCCGCTCATCTTCCGGGAATGATTGCTTCTTTAACGATACTCCCGGTGATTGGCGTGCCGGTAAAATCATCCAACTCCATAGACGGATGGGACTCTATTCTTTCTATTTTGCAAATGCCCAATGGCGTACCGGTAGCCACAGTAGCACTCAACGCAGCAAAAAACGCGGGAATATTAGCTGCAGAGATATTAGGAGTTTCCGATGCTATCGTATCAGAAAAACTAATCGCATTCAAAAATGAAATGAAGGAAGAAGTAGAAAAGAAAGCAAAGAACATGTAGAAAAAAGGATAAGCGAAAGGAATAGAAACTAATAAAGAAACTTTTTACACTTTCTGATTTGAGCGTGTCAGCAGACAAACAAATAGTTTGAATTCCCATTTTATTTCATCTGTGGATACCGATGCTGCTGCAAAAGTTCATTTAACAAATTGCCGGATTTTTGTTCATTGCCCAGCAAATCGCTTAATTGAATTTTATCTAAAAGCTGGTCAATCGAGAATTGCACCATTTGCCAGAGTGAGCGCACCGAACAATCAACAGAGTTGGTACACAACCTGCTAGCGCCCGTAAATTCATCACAAAATTCTTTTTTGAACAATGAGCCCCCAAGCGATTTTAGAACCTGGTTTATATTAATTTCAGTAGCAGGTTTGGCCAAAATATAGCCGCCAATATTTCCAGGGGTACTATTGATGTATCCTGACTGGCGAAGTGTTCGCGTAAGTTTGGCTACATAAGCGGGCGACAAACCTTCTGCTATGCTTAGGGCTTGTATGCTCATGCTTTCGTCATCATGGCATCGTGCAATGCGCAGCAATATCCGCAAACCGTATTCTTCCTGTGATGTGATTTTCATGATGTAACCCCAGCCCCTAAAGGGGTTAGGCATTTAATTTAAATGATAAAATATTTTTTTTTAAAAGAACTAACTTTTTTGATCCGAAACATATTGATAGTGTTTAGTTATTTTAAGATTTCTTTACCCCTTGAGGGGCAGGGGTTACATAAAACCCAATTCAAGCATCGCTATCTCGCTCATCATACTCCTTTCCCATGGCGGATCCCAAACAACAGATACATTTACCTCATTAACCCCCTCTATCGCTTTTATTTTGTCTTCCACTTCTATCGGAATTTCCTGGGCCGAAGGACAGCTTGGCGCAGTCAATGTCATTACAATCTGCACATTATTAATAGGAAGAATCTCCACCTCGTAAACTAACCCCAATTCATAAATATCTACCGGAATCTCAGGGTCATATATTTCATGCAACGCCGCTATCACTTTTTCTTTTAACTCTTCTGCTTCCATAATTATCATTTTAGGCCGCGTCTGCGGATTTGTACGCCAACGCGTAATTTTTAATTTGTTTCACCATTGATAGCAATCCGTTGGAGCGGGTTTGAGCCAGATGGGTCATCATCCCAATGTCTTTGATAAAATCAAGTTTTGCACTCAAAATTTTGTCAGGTTCATGGCCCGACAACACTTTGATCAGCATGCTTACTAAACCCTTTACTATCACTGCGTCACTATCTGCTTTATAAAAAACTTTCCCATCTTTAAAATCAGAAACCAGCCACACGGTGGATTGGCAACCTTTAATAATATTTTCTGCTTTTTTATATTGGTCTTCCAGCGGTGCTAACTTTTTCCCCAGATCAATGATATATTCATACTTTTCTTCCCAGCTATCAAACAAAGAAAAATCATCTGTTATCTCTTCTTCCCTTTCGGCTATTGTTTTATACTCACTCATTTACGTCAACATTTTAATAGCCTTGTGCAAGCCCTTAATCAATCTATCTACTTCGTCTTTTGTATTATACATTGCGAATGACGCGCGTACCGTACCTGGGATTCCAAAGCGTTCCATCAACGGCTGAGTGCAATGGTGCCCGGTTCTTACTGCAATTCCCTGGTTGTCTAATAATACCCCGATATCCTGCGGATGAATATTTTTTATCACAAATGAAATCAGGCTCACTTTATTTTTAGCATTGCCAATAATTCGCAATCCTGGAACAGTTTTCATTTGCTCTGTTGCATATTTCAAAAGATCATTTTCATGATTGCGGATTAATTTTTTTCCAGTCTCATTTATAAAATCTAATGCAACTTTCAAGGCGATCGTATCAGCTATATTAGGTGTGCCTGCTTCATATTTATAAGGCAGATCAGCATAAGTTGTCTTTTCAAAAGTCACCTCTTTTATCATTTCGCCACCGCCCATGAATACAGGCATTTCTTCCAAAATCTTTTTCTTTCCATAAAGTGCACCCGCTCCAGTTGGGCCATAGACTTTGTGTCCGGAAAAAGCAAAAAAATCACAATCCATTTTCTGCACGTCTATATCCAAATGAACAGATGATTGCGCGCCATCCACAAGAACCAACGCACCAACTTCATGCGCCGCATCAATAATTTCTTTTACAGGATTGATTGTTCCCAAAGCATTCGACACGTGTACTATAGAAACAAATTTTGTTTTGTCGGAAAGTAAATTCCGATATTCATCCATCAACAACTCTCCATCATCATTGATTGGAATTACTTTCAGGACTGCTTTTTTTTCTTCGCAAAGTATTTGCCACGGAACAATGTTGGAATGATGCTCCATGGTGGAAATAATGATTTCATCACCGGCATGAATATTTTTCCTTCCCCAGGTATAAGCTACCAGGTTAATACCTTCCGTCGTTCCCCTTGTAAAAATAATTTCGTCGGAAGAGGCAGCATTAATAAACTCTTTTACAGTATTTCTAGTGGCTTCATAAGCCGCGGTAGCTTCTTCTGCGAGCGTATGAATACCTCTGTGAATATTGGCATTGTAATTAGAATAATAATAATCCAACGCGTCTATCACCGCCTGTGGTTTTTGCGAAGTGGCCGCGTTATCAAGATAGACCAATAATTGATTTTTCACTTCACGGTTAAGCACAGGAAATAATTCCCTGATTGCATTTACATCAAAAGTGGGCGATATAGCGGTTAATGTTTTCATTTTTTAGAACGAACCCAAACATCAGTATTAACTTTTTTCAAGCCACAGCGTGATGCAGGCTTCAATTTTTATTTTTTCAACGATCTTTTTAAAGCCATAGAATAGCCAACATGCAATCCGTCATGAAAAGTGACAAACTTAGCCGCGTCGTTGACATTCTTAAGCGTCACTCCGGGGTACGACATAAGAACATAGGCATTGTAATTCTCAAACAGATTTGTAGTTGCGTCGTTTTCAAACTGGTCAATTGTTTCAAGCAAATATTGTCTTAGAATTTTAAATTCCTTTTCTTCGATAAAACCGTCAGGCCGGGTACCTTTTTTATATTTGTCAATAATTTCTTCTTCAATCACCGGTTTTACTCCTGCATTGCGGTAGCATAATATCTGCTGAGTGGCTATAACGTGGCCAAAATTCCACGCAAGATTATTATTAAATCCCGTAGGAATTTCATTCAATTTTTCAATAGAGATACCATCTATTAAGTTTAACAAAAACTTCCTTACTCCACGAATGATAACAATTGATTCTTTCATTTTATTTCTTAATTACGACTTTTATATTCTAATTCATTCCATTAGATAATCTTTCAGCAATCAGCTGTTCAGCATATTTACGAAGCGGTTCTATTTTAATTTGTTCAACAACGCTGGCAGCAAAGGCCTCCAGCAACATCGCCTGCGCGTGTTCTTTTGATATTCCTCTTGTTCTTAAATAAAATAAAGCTTCCTCATCTAATCTTCCTACAGTACAACCATGAGAGCATTTTACATCATCAGCAAAGATTTCTAATTGAGGTTTTGCATTTACGCTGGCATCGTCGCTTAGTAAAATATTGTTGTTTGTTTGATATGCATTTGTTTTTTGCGCATCGGGCCTCACGAAAATTTTTCCACTAAAAACGCCTGTAGATTTTTCATCCATAACGCCTTTATAAAGTTCATTGCTGAAACAGTTAGGCATTGTATTGTCCACCAATGTATGATTATCCACGTGTGTGTTTCCTTTCAATAAATACAAACCATACATGTGCGCTTCATTGCCCGCTACTTCCATAATGATATTCGTATTATTTCGGATAATACCGCCATTTAAAGATACTACCACTGTATGAGCGTAGCTTTTGCCAATTTGCCTTATATGAGTAGTTCCTACCTGGCTTGCGTTTACGTTATCGTTCTGAAGTTTATAATATTCTACAATCGCATTTTCGCTTACCACAATTTCAAAAACCTCATTGGTAAAACTATCCATCGAGCCGATTGTATGGTACGTTTCAACCAGTTGAACTTTAGCGCTTTTTTCTACATAAACCAAACTGCGCGGCTGTGCCAAAATGTGATTCTGCTGTGCATCAGATAAATGATAGAGGTAAACAGGATTATTGATTATTTGTCCTTTTACTACATAAATAAATACACCACCATAAATAAAAGATGTATTGAGCGCGTGAATTCCATCCTGGATATAAAGACTACTTTTTCCAAGATGAGCATTCACCAAATCTTTATAGATTCCTTTTGCAGCTTCTTCCAAAGGAAGAATAACAAGTTGTTCTTTTGGGGAGTGAATAGTAGAAAGGTGCAATGCATATTTACCATTTATAAAAACCAATTCATTGGCATTTTCATGTCCGGGTAAACGAAGTTCATCAACGTGCTGCTTTGAAATAGCCGCATCCGCACTGTCATTCGGGAAACTATATTCTTTTTTGAATAAATCTCCAACGCTTGTATATTTCCATTCTTCATTCCTGCGGGTTGGAAGTCCTTTCTTATTAAAAGAATTAAAACCTTCATTCCTGATGGCACTAATGAAATTATCAGCGTCTTCTGCCTGAAGCTGATTAAATTTTTCTCCGAAATATGCTAAATTATTTTTTTCCATTTTTTTTGTTGCCACGAATTGCACGAATTTTCGCGAATTAAATGCCCAATCCTATTAATAATATTTTTGTTCTAAAACCCTAAACCCTCTAAACACTCTTAACTCTATAAACATTTTCCCTACACCGCTTCTGCCAGGCTCAATTCATCCTTAATAAAATCATATCCTTTTTCTTCCAATTCCAGCGCCAGTTCCTTTGTACCATTCTTTACAATTCTACCATTTAGCAATACGTGAACAAAATCGGGTTGCAGATAATCCAGCAATCTCTGATAGTGCGTGATTACAATGATAGCACGGTTTTCATTACGCAATTTATTAACACCACTTGCTACGATGCGAAGCGCATCAATATCAAGCCCTGAATCTGTTTCATCCAAAATGGTCAATATGGGTTCCAGCATGGCCATTTGAAAAATTTCATTTTTCTTTTTTTCGCCTCCTGAAAAACCTTCATTGATGGAGCGGGTCAATAAGGATTTATTGATCTCCACCAAATTCATTTTCTCTTTCATCAGTTTCATAAATGAAGCTGCGTCTAAGGGTCCCTGTCCGTGATACTTACGCTTTTCATTGAGCGCTGTTTTTATGAAGTTGGTTGTGCTCACACCGGGAATTTCCACCGGATACTGAAATGCGAGAAACAATCCTTCCCTTGCCCTGTCTTCAGGCGACAATTCTAAAATATCTTTTCCCAGGAAATCCACTGAACCTTCTGTTACTTCGTATTCTTCTCTTCCAGCCAGCACAGATGCCAGCGTACTTTTTCCGGAACCATTTGGCCCCATAATAGCGTGTACTTCACCAGCCCGCACATCCAGGTTAATACCTTTCAAAATTTGCTTTCCTTCTACCGATGCATGTAAATTTTTAATTGATAACATATTCATTTTGATATAAAAATTAATAGATGTTTTTTTCTTTTTGCTTTCCGCTTTCTGCTTTTAACCAACACTTCCTTCCAGGCTTATCGCCAATAATTTCTGTGCTTCTACCGCAAATTCCATTGGCAACTGATTCATTACTTCTTTAGCAAATCCAGTAACGATCAACGCTACAGCGGCTTCTGTATCTATACCACGCTGACGGCAATAAAAAAGTTGATCTTCACCAATTTTTGAAGTAGTGGCTTCGTGCTCAATGATTGCTGTTTTATTTTTTGATTCGATATATGGGAATGTATGCGCACCGCACTTATCGCCAAGCAATAATGAATCGCACTGAGAATAATTTCTCGCGTTGAGCGCGTGTTTTCCTGCTCTTACCAATCCACGGTAACTGTTTTGACTTTTTCCCGCGCTGATACCTTTGGATACAATGCGACTACGGGTATTTTTCCCAAGGTGGATCATTTTTGTACCAGTATCTGCTTGCTGAAAATGATTCGTCAAAGCCACAGAGTAAAACTCGCCAATTGAATTATCACCTTTTAAAATAACACTCGGATATTTCCAGGTAATTGCTGATCCGGTTTCCACTTGCGACCATGAGATCTTAGCATATTCTTCAAGACATATGCCACGCTTTGTTACAAAATTATAAATACCTCCTTTGCCATCTTTATCGCCGGGGAACCAATTCTGCACGGTAGAATATTTTATTTCGGCTTTTCGGTGAGCTACTAATTCTACCACAGCCGCGTGTAATTGGTTTTCATCACGCTTAGGGGCCGTGCAACCTTCCAGGTAACTCACATAGGATTCATCTTCGGCCACAATCAAAGTGCGTTCAAATTGTCCTGAATTCTCTGTATTGATACGGAAATAGGTGGATAATTCCATCGGGCAACGAACGCCTTTTGGGATGTAACAAAAGGAACCATCTGTAAAAACTGCAGAATTCAAAGCGGCAAAGTAATTATCCGTCATCGGTACCACAGAGCCAATATATTTTTTCACCAGGTCGGGATGATTTTGAATTGCTTCGCTGATAGAGCAAAAAATAATTCCTACTTCGGAAAGTTGCTTCTTAAAAGAAGTAGCTACGGAAACACTGTCAACAACTACATCTACAGCCACGCCAGAAAGTCGTTTTTGTTCGCTTATAGAAATCCCCAGTTTATCAAAAGTTTTAAGTAATTCCGGGTCCACTTCATCCAGCCCACCTAAGGATTTCTTTTTCTTAGGTGCAGCATAATATATAATATCCTGGAAATCAATTTTTGGATGGTGAACGTTTGCCCATTCAGGTTCTTCCATTTTTAGCCAATGGGCATACGCTTTCAATCGCCAGTTGAGCATCCATTCCGGTTCATTTTTCTTTTCAGAGATCACGCGGATTGTATGTTCACTAAGCCCTTTCGCTATTACATCTGTTTCAATTTCGGTAACAAATCCGTATTTATATTCACTGGCCACCGTTTGTTCCAAAACATCCATTTCTTCTTTCATTAACCCTTTATTTTAAATATTGAACTCGTAAAAAAGTGATGCTGCAAAGATACCTCGTTTCACTGTTTGTACAAAATAGTATAAATAGATTTTGGTATAATTTTTCCAAAAAAGTAAATGATCAAAAGTGCCAGGAGTAAACCAACTTTAAAAGCGGCCGCCTGTTTTCTTTGATTTATGGTAAAAAAAATCCCCCGAAAAAATCGGGGGACATTTTATAGTAATTTTTTTAAAAATTATTTAGCCGCATCTTTCATTTTGTCAGCACCTTTCTTCACGTCGTTAGCACCTTCTTTCATCTTATCAGAAGCGTCCTTCATTTTGTCAGCTGCTTTGTTTACCATTTTGTTAGCAGAATCTACAGCATTTGTAGCCTGAGTTGCTGCGCTTTTAGCAGAATCAGTCACAGCTGCAGTAGTGCTGTCAGCAGGAGCTGCTGTTGTGGTTGTTGTTGTTGTGGTTGTTGAATCAGCAGGAGCTGTTGTTGATTCACTTGAAGAACCACTGCCGCATGAAGTGATAAAAGCAGCGATTGCTACAATTGCAAGAAATTTTTTCATTGTTTGATTTTTTTTAGATTTTTTTAAAATTGTGCGCAAAGCTAATTTAAATTATTATATCTAACAATGTATTAGTCAATTATTTCGGGTAATACTTAAAGAAAGACTTTACTATGACAAATTAAAAGAGCTCGGATACCTTATAATCTGATTTTGATGTTTCTCCAACCTAAAGATGTCAAAATTTATTTTAAAATTTGAAAAAACAAAAACTCTATAAATCAGTACCTGGACTATTTCTTTCTAAAAAAAATACGAATAGGAACGCCTGTCAAAGGAAAATTTGAGCGCATTTGATTTTCCAAATAATTACGATAAGGCTTTTTAATATCATCAGGAAAATTACAGAAAAAAGCAAACGAAGGAACTGCCGTCGGTAATTGCGTAACGAATTTTATTTTTACCGCATGCCCTCTGACTACAGGCGCGTGATAAGACTCCAGTGCTTTTTGCATTACATCGTTCAGTTTCGAAGTGGGAATTTTTTGAAGCCTGTTTTCGTAGACTTTCAGAGCCGCTTCCATCGCCTGGAAAATCCGTTGCTTTTCGGTGGCTGAAATAAAAATAATAGGCACATCGTTGAACGGAGCTAATTTTTGCCTTAATAATTTTTCATAATCGCGCGCTGTATTGGTTTCTTTTTTTATTAAATCCCATTTATTTACCAGCACCACAATTCCCTTTCCTTTATTTTCTGCCAAAGAAAAAATGTTCAAATCCTGCGCGGTAATTCCTTTTTCGGCATCTAACAAAAGAATGCATACATCCGCTTCGTCCACGGCACTGATAGCCCGAATCACAGAATAAAACTCAAGGTCTTCGCTCACTTTTTTCTTTCGCCTGATGCCGGCTGTATCAATCAACACAAATTCTTTGTTGAATAAATTATAGGTAGTATGCACCGCGTCCCGGGTGGTTCCGGCAATAGTACTAACAATGGTACGCTCCTGCCCTGTCAATGCATTTAGTAAAGATGACTTACCTACATTCGGCTGGCCTATGATAGCGAATTTGGGAAGATCTCCATGATCTTCAATTTCTTCGTTCGGAATTTTGGAACAAATTTCATCCAGCAATTCGCCCGTCCCGGTTCCGCTTATAGAACTCAAGAAAAATATTTTTTCAAAACCAAGACTGTAAAATTCAGCAGCTTCAAGCTGGCGGTTATGATTATCTACTTTGTTCACAACGAGATACACAGGCTTTGGCGAGCGCCGCAGCATTTCGGCCATATCCTGATCGAGATTGGTAATACCTGTAGTTACATCAACCATAAAAATAATTGCGTTTGCCTCCGCAATGGCTATATGAACTTGTTTACGGATTTCTCTTTCAAAAATATCATCGCTATCCGCTACGAAGCCACCGGTATCTATTACGTTGAAAGTTTTACCAATCCAATCTGCTACTCCATATTGCCTGTCGCGCGTTACACCACTAACATCATCAACGATTGATTTTCGTTGCTCCAGCATACGGTTAAAAAAAGTACTCTTGCCTACATTGGGCCTTCCTGTAATTGCTACGGTATATGACATTGAGAATTGGTGATTGAGTCCCGATATCTATCGGGATGATGATTGATTATTGTACGTTGACAGAGAATTTAGGGGTTAGCCATTCACTGTTAACGGATGCAAAGAAAAGAAAGTATTTGCATAATGAAAGGCAAAAGGATAAAAGAACATCTAAAAGCATTGATTAAATCAGCCTGAAATTGATAAACGTTTGTCTTTTCCCTAGATGCAATTTTCATCGTAAAAGAGAAATCTTCAAAAGAAGTTTGTGTACTAAATGATTTTCAAAAACTCAATTCAGTGGCAGCCGTCCATATTTTAAATGACATCCTTTTTAGCCTCGCCCGAATTTCTTTTTATCGATTTCAAATCTTTATAAAAATCAGGATACGATTTATTAATTGCTTCGGCATCACTGATAATTGTATTCCCTTTTGCAGAAAGCCCGGCGACTGCGGTGGCCATGGCAATCCGGTGATCGTTGTGGGAAGAAACTTTTGCTCCTTTAACTTCTTTGCCTCCATTGATTGTCATCACATCACCGTTTAATTCTATTTCCACATTCATTTTCTTAAATTCATCTCTCAATGCGATGGCACGGTTACTCTCTTTGTGCAAAAGGCGATCAACTCCCTTTATGGTTGTAGCTCCTTTGCAATAAGCCGCAAGCGCCACCAACGGCGGGAATAAGTCCGGGCAATGGGTGGCATCGAAATTGAATCCCTTTAATTTATCTTTTTTGATGGTAATTTCTTTGTTATGAATCTTCACTTCTGCGCCACAATCATATAACGCTTCCATAATATTCTTATCGCCTTGTGCGGAGTTAAGATCAGCGCCTCTTAAAGTTACTTCACCTGCGACTGCGCCGGATACCAGAAGAAATGCAGCGTTACTCCAATCACCTTCCACCGCATATTTAATACTGTGTGCCGGTAATGGCTCGCGCGGATGGATGGTAAAAAATTCATAATTGCGATTATCAATCCGGAACCCAAAATCCTTTAAAACAGAAATAGTAAGGTCAATGTAAGGCCTGCTGGACAGGTCTTTCACCGTAATACTAACAGGCACCGTACACGCTTTTGCAAAAGCGAAAAGAAGGCCGGTAAGAAACTGTGAGCTAAGCGAACCATCGACTGTAATATTTTTTGGATGAAGCGGGCCGCGTAACGTAACCGGCAGTTTTCCGCCATTAGAATTTACATTTACGTCCAGCAACGGAAGGATCTCATCAAAAAAATCCATAGGCCTTTTTAAAATACTTCCTTCACCGGTAAAAATGATATCATAATTAAATAAGCCTGCAATGGGTGCAAACATTCGCATGGACAGACCGCTTTCGCCAACATTTACAATCACATTTTTTTCAGGAAATTGCGAACGGAAAATATAATCATTGGATGTAATTACAAGGTTATTGGCCTTTTTATCAACAGTTGCACCCAACTTGGTAATGATATTCAGAGCGGCTTTTTCGTCATTACTGTTGCCAAAATTATCAATCACGGTGGTTCCGGGTGTAAGAAGTGCAGCTGCACAGGCGCGCTGCATCGAACTTTTGGACGGTGGTACTCTTATGGAACCTGATACGGAAGAAGGTGTTATGGTAATGTTCATTGTAAGTCGTGAATAGTGAGCCCGATAACTATCGGGAGTAAATTATAAATGTGTGAAAAATATTTCGTGTAAATCCGTCAACGGGATTTTTTTTATGGATGCCTGGCCTATTTTATCCAGTACCACAAAATTCATTTCCTTTCCGGATTTCTTTTTATCATGCAAAAGTATGTCCCATGTCTTCTCTTTATCAATATCAAAAGCGATGGGCAAACTATATTTTGAAATGAGTTGCTTTACCCTTTCGGTGTTTGCTTTTGAAAAGCCATTTATCTTTTCGGAAATGACACAAGCGGCCACCATCCCAATGCTCACCGCGCTTCCATGAGGAAGCATTGCCGTATTTTCAATGGCATGGCCGATGGTGTGTCCGAAGTTTAGAAGCTTTCTCTCGCCGGTTTCGTATTCATCATTAGCCACCACGTTATATTTAATGTCCACATTACGGGCAATAAGTTTTCCGATATCCGCTTTTGAAGATTTAAAATCTTCCAGGGTTTTTTCTTCCAGGAACTGAAACATGTTTTCGTCTTTGATGCACGCGTGTTTTATGATTTCAGCAAAACCATTGATCAACTCTTCACCAGGCAAAGTATCTAAAAATGAAAAATCATACAATAGAAATTCAGGATGCCTGATAACGCCAACAAGATTTTTATATACGCCCACATCCACACCGTTCTTGCCGCCAATACTCGCATCCACCATGCCGAGAATACTAGTTGGCGCAAAAGCAAATTTAATTCCACGCATGTACACAGACGCAGCGTAACCGGCGATATCAGAAACTACTCCCCCACCCACCCCTACAATAAAACTTTGGCGATCGGCATGCATTTCAATTAGCTGGTTGATGGTTTCATCAACGGCTTTTTGATTCTTAAATGCTTCTCCCGCCTTTATTATAATTGTTTTCCAGCCATTAAATTTCTCGGCTTGCTTCGCAAAAACATTGTCATCAGTAATAACGATGGTACTTTCTTTATTAATCAACTTTTCAAGGAAGGAAAAATCTGCATCGAAATAACCATTAATGGATTTCCCTGAAAACTGATATTTTTTTTCGATCATTTCTTCACGCTTCATTCATGACTCTATTTTGGTGGTTGATACTTTCCATGTGCACGGCATCCAGATATTTGGTAATAAAATCTTTGCTCAGATCTAGTTTATCTCCCTTTAAGACCGCCTTTGCAAGGATTTCATTCCATCGGTTAGTTTGCAAAATGGTAATGTTATTCTCTCTTTTATATTCACCAATTTTATTGGATATTTTCATCCGCTGACTAAGTAACGCCAAAAGCTCATCGTCTATATGGTTGATCTGTTCTCTCAGTTTTGCCAATGCCGTCACAAACTCTTTTGCATCGGTATTTTCCAAACGCCATTTTATTTCCCCTAGCATTTCAGCAAGGCGTTCCGGCGTAATTTGCTGTTTGGCATCGCTCCAGGCCTTATCAGGATCAATGTGCGATTCGATCATCAAACCTCCGAAATCAAGATCAACGCTTTCCTGGGCAACGGCCTGTAACCCTGTCCGGTTGCCGCATATATGTGAAGGATCGCAAACGATCAGCATATCAGGATACCTTCTTTTCATTTCGATTGGCAGATGCCACATGGGCGCATTTCTGAATTCCGTATTGCCGTAGTTGGAAAATCCACGGTGAATCATCCCAATATCTTTAATCCCTACTTTTTGCAAACGCTCAATACCGCCACTCCACAATTCCAAATCAGGATTGATAGGATTTTTGATAAGAACAGGCACATCGCTTCCGCGCAATGCGTCACATACTTCCTGCACACTGAACGGATTTACCGTAGTTCTTGCACCGATCCAAAGAATGTCTACATCAAACTGCAAAGCCATTTCCACATGTTTTGCAGTGGCTACTTCTACGGCAATAGGCAAACCGGACACCTTTTTTGCCTGCGCCAGCCATGGCAACCCTTTTACGCCAATGCCTTCAAACATTCCGGGCTTGGTACGTGGTTTCCAGATACCTGCACGAAGTACATCTACCATTCCTGTTTTGGCCAGCCTAAGAGCCGTTTCAATAACTTGCTCTTCTGTTTCAGCGCTGCATGGGCCACTGATGATCACCGGGCGTTTGTCCCAGATTTTTTGAATTGTTTCGTTCATCGTTTTGTTTAATTTTATTTTTTATTATAATAATATTATTTGCGCCAACTTTCTATTTCTACAGTAAACACACAATTAATGAAGATTCTTATTCACCACTCACGATTCACACAACTCACTTAATAATCTTACTTATCTCATTCGCATTCACCATTAACTCCGTCAGGTATTCTAAATTTTCTTTTTCTAAGCTCGCTTTAAATTTCCTTAATTGCGAAATGTGCTCGTTCAAAACATCCAACACGTTTTCTCTATTTTGCATAAAAATCGGAGCCCACATCGAAGGATTACTTTTTGCAAGCCTTACCGTGCTCTCAAAGCCGCCACCTGCCAATTCAAAAATAGCATCCCCCTCTTTTTCTTTTTCCAGAACCGTATTTGCAAGCGCAAACGAAGTGATGTGCGATATATGGCTCACATAAGCCGCATGAACATCGTGATTCTGCGCATTCATATAAACGATACGCATCCCAAGCGCTTTATAAATATCTTCAACAGTATCAACGGCATCTTTATCGCTCTTTTCTTTTTCGCAAATTACGCAAGACCTGCCTTTGAAAGCCTCTCTCACGGCGGCTTCAGGACCGCTATACTCCGTGCCCCACATTGGATGCGTAGCTACAAATCGTTTTCTTTTAGGATGATCTTCCAATGCCTTACACAACGCGTATTTGGTAGAACCCGCGTCAGCCACAATCTGTTTGTCATTTATGAGATCCATTATCTCTTTAATAACAGGAATCGTAACATCCACAGGAATCGCTACATAAATAAAATCACTTTTCTTTACAGCTTCGACTAGCGGCAAGGCTTCGTCAATTATTCCTAATTCCAGTGCTTTATTCAGGCTTGCCTGGGTTCTGCTGACACCAATGATATTTTTCGCAAAGCCTTTGTCTTTCAAAGCCAATGCAAAAGAACCACTGATTAAACCTACCCCAACAATTGTGACATTATCAAACATCATCCGTTATTTAATTCAATTTTTAATTCTTGTTATTGCCTCATCTAGTTTTACTTCCGTGGCGCATAAACTCACCCTGATATATTTATTACCTGCATCGCCAAATATCCCTCCGGGTGTGATGAATACATTAGATTCATTCAACACTTTATCACTTAATTCATAGCCGTTTTTATAATCTTTCGGAATAGCAGCCCAAACAAATAAGCCTGCCTGATTTTTATCGCAAGAGCATTTCAGCAAATCTAATAAGTCAAATACTTTTTCTCTCCTCTTTCTGTAAATGTCATTTACAGAATCATACCAATCCTGGTCGAGTTCCAAAGCCTTTGCTGCGGCCAGTTGAATGGGAAGAAACATACCGCTGTCCATATTACTTTTAAATCGTAAAATCTCTTCAATTCTTTCTTTTGCTCCGCAAAGCATACCAACTCTCCATCCTGCCATATTATGGCTTTTGCTAAAAGAATTCAATTCTATAACCACATCCTTCGCACCGTGAAAACTCAGCAAACTCATCGGATGATCATTGAGAATAAAACTATATGGATTATCATGAACAATAAGTATTTGGTGTTCTTTTGCGAAAGAAATTAATGCTTCAAACATTTCGTTCGTAGGCAATTGCCCTGTAGGCATCTGTGGATAATTCACAAACATCAACTCTACATTATCTAAATCGAGTTTTTCCAGTTCTTCAAAATCAGGGCACCAGTTATTTTCTTTTTTTAGCGCGTAAGACTGAACGTTAGCACCTGCAATTTTCGCAGCACTTTTGTAAGTAGGATAACCCGGATTAGGAATTAATACAGTATCGCCCGGATTGATATAAGTCATGCAAATATGCATAATACCTTCTTTACTTCCAATGAGTGGCAAAATTTCCGTATCAGGATTCAAATCAACACCATACCATCTTTTGTACCATTTGGAAATAGCATTTCTAAGAACAGGACTTCCTTTATAATTCTGATAACCATGCTGATTAGGCTTTGCAGCTTCGTCAGCCAATGTTTTAATCACATTGGGGTGTGGTGGAAGATCGGGGCTGCCAATGCCAAGATTGATCACATTTTTTCCCGCCTTATTCATCTCATCAATCTGCCTGAGCTTTGTTGAAAAATAATATTCCTCAATACCGCCAAGGCGATCCGCTACGCCCCCTGTTTTTTTCAAAGAAGGATTATGAGAAAGACTATTTTCAATTTTCTTTTCCATTATTGTTCATTTTCATTTTTATTAACCACTGTTTGTGTCCATGTTCTTGGCGCCTTTCCATTTTTATAAACACCATACACTTTAACCGCTGCTGTAAAAGGTTTTATACTTTCCAGAACATGATTCAAATGTTGCAAATCCGTAAACTCACAATCGGCATGGAAAGCATATCTCCAGTCGCTTCCCGGGATAGGCATCGATTGCAATTTGCTCAGATTCACATCTCCTTCAGAAATTTTTGAAAGTACTTTTGCAAGGCTACCTTTAGAATGATCTGTCTCGAAGATAATGGAAGCTTTATTGGCATCTTCAATTTCCTCCACCAAATCTGCAGGTCGCAAAGCCCAAAACCTTGTGTAATTATTTTTTTGTGTATGAATGTTTGGCGCAATCATATTCAAATGAAAAAGTTCGGCAGCGAATTCGCCTGCTATGGCTGCAACGTTTTTACTCTTATGCTCATGAACATGCTGGGCGCTGAGTGCTGTATCTTCTGTCTCAATTAATTTCCAGTTATATTTTTCTAAAAAATCCGTACATTGTAGCAACGCCATCGGGTGAGAATGAACCTCACGAATATCATCAAGTGTCACACCCGGATTTACCAAAAGATTTTGATCTATCTGGAGATAAATTTCACCAATAATTTTCAAATTACTTTTCAGCAACAGATTATAATTAGGCAAAATGCTTCCTGCAATAGAATTTTCAATGGCCATCAAACCTCCATCGCTAAGGGATTTGTCACTCCCAATCTTCACTACATCGCGAAAAGTGGAACAACAAATTACTTCTACCTCATTCCCAAAAAATTTGCGGGCCGCAGCCTGGTGAAAGCTGCCTTCAAATCCCTGTATGGCTATTTTCTTGTTCATTTTTTAAAATAAAAATCCCGGCTTTGCGAGCCGGGATTCTTTTATCGTTATCTGTTTATTTCAGTTTTAACAAAGGCATCCCGGACTATTTCTAAAATAGTAGCTAAAATAAAAGAAGCCTGTATATGCATTTGTAATTTTCATTGCTACGCAAAAATAAGTTAGAATTTGAAAGCAACAAATTTATTTTTTCGTTTTTTGAAAAAAATTCCTCCAGGCGGTTGAAATACCGAAATAAGTCTAACCGATCGACAGGGACACGGGATTTTACAAAATAAGAATAAGAGAAATTTGTTTCTTTACTGGTTTTTAGCTCAAAGCCTAAGCCGCTTCCCCTAATTTCTTTATGCCACCTTTATTCATCAGTATCTTTATTAGAAAAATCACCGCAGTTGCTGCAAAGATGCCACCAATGATCCAGTTCATTAGGCTTTGATTGCCATTTAGTTTTTGTACAATCCATTTACCTCCAAAAATAAAAACACAATTGCCTAATAACGTTCCGAGGCCGATGCCAACGATATAAATATTGTAATAAGAATTTTTTGGCAGCAAAATATTTTTTGAAAAAAGAACCGCGCTCCATCCAAACCAAAAAGGAATCTGCATTGGACTGATAGCGCTCATCATTAATCCGAGCAAGAAGCGGTTGATGTTATTGTCAAGAATCACATTTTTAGCGTGATGAGGTTGCGAGGCTGCAACAAAACTTCCAATAGCTAATGCCACTACAATGCCCAAAGCGATCCATTCCATCCAGCGAAATAATTTCTTTTGCCTCCTGATCCAATTGATGCCGACCAGGGAAATCCTGACGTAAATCATTTCTACAAGTAGACTTCCCAATGAAAAATAAAAGGCGTTCCGAATACTTTCCTGAACGCTGATTTGCATTGCAGCTACATTAAGCGTCCCCAGAGGCAGTGACCCTAAGAAGCTCACCATCAACCCCCAGAAAAAAATCTTTATTAGGCCCATAAAATGGTCAGTCCTTTTTGGCAGCAACTCTCAGAGACACTGCTACCTTATTGCTTAATACCATGCTTTTGTCGCCAACCCCAAACTGGGTGCGGTCTATATCAAAATTACCTGTAAAAACATACTCGTTCTTTGTCTTTTTTGCTTGAAAAGGAAAAGAAATTTCTTTGGTAACTCCTTTAATGGTGAGATTGCCAGTGAAATAATAGAAGCCACTGTCGGTTTTGTTCGTTTTCCCAATTTTGGTAGAAACCAATCGTAATGAGGGGTATTTTGTTACATCAAAATATTCGTCGCTCACCAGGCTTTTGTCCCTCATTTCATTATCTGTATTAACTGTAGCAACTGCAACCGTTACATCAAACCTACACGCTGCCAGGTTATTCGGCGAAAAGTTAATTTCCCCCTGCGTACCGGATAAATCACCGCCCGTAGCGATTCCGAAATTCTTAATTACAAAATGAACTTTGCTTCCGGCATCTACAGGTTTATATTTTTGTGCCGAAGTATTGATCGCGATAAAAAGCGTAAAGATTAAAACATTTTTCAACATCAACATTATTTTTAGTTTTGCAAGGTGTTTAATTTTTAGCGGATTTCTTTATCCGCTTTATTAATTATTTTATAATATTTTTTTGTTTCGTATCTAAAGCGCAGTCCTTTCATAAATGGCCAGTAAGCAATTCCTTGTTTATAATTGTAACGGCTTATTTTATACAGTATTTTCCAATGTTTTAAAATTTCCTTCCAGGCGCCGGTCAATGTATAGCCCGTGTCATAAAAGTGATTTGGTTCAGCACCGCAACCATTGTATTCGAGAATAACAAAATTCTTTCCTTGCTTTAATTCTTCAATCGAATTGCACATAATATCATAGCGGCCATAAAAGAAATCATTAATCCCAAGGCTTATCTTATCAAGCATCGCCACCAAATCGTCGTTAATCTCCGAACTCAAATCAATAAAATCCGCACCACGGTTATGATTGCCTGCATAACTTAATATGTAATTTTCTCCAGCCGGAATTACTTTATTAAAATTTAATTCATGCTTTTGTTTTAATTCAGCAAACCGCTTTTTTGTTTTTAAATTTTTCAATAAGAGCTCGCCCAGGTTATGTACCCCGTCTCCTGTTACGCGCATAGGAATCTTTTGGAGGAAACCGGTAATCGCGCCTTTTTTCTCATAAGGAAAACGGTAGTAAAACAGGCTTATCTCCATTGGATAGCTAATATATTCCTGGATAAAATATTCAACCGGAATTTTAGAATGATATTCTTTTAAGTGTGCTTCATCTTCAATTTTTCGAAATAAAATTCCCTGTCCTCCTACCTCGGGCTTTACTATCAAAGGATATTCAATACCGCTTTGCACAAGCCTGTCTTTTAATTCAGAAAAATCGTCTGATGGTTTTACGTTAAAATAGGTGGCGCAATATTCCAAGGGAAGTAATTTGTGCATTTCCTGTTTAGGCTCGCCATCCATGCCTCCAAAAGTGAGCTTTGGATTGCTTGGTGTGAAAAACCAGACCGCCCGTGAACGTATCATGTACCAAAACCAAACCGGCACAATTGGCGCGTACAAAATCTTAAACGGCCATTGTTCCCAGTTTTTTATTTTCTTTATCAGGTTCATTCCATTTTTTGATAGGCGCAAAAATAAGTTAAACAGGCGAACCCCTTGCATCACATGAACTTTCTTTGTTGTATTTTAGCCGCCAAACTTTTCAGACAATGCATATTCCAACAATGGCAGAAATGATAGCGGAGGGCAAACGCCCTGATGTGTTATTCTTTGTAGGCTGCGCCGGAAGTTTTGACCAGCGCGCGCAAAGGATTACTCAAGCATTTGCTACTATTTTGAATAAGGTTGGAATCAATTATGCTATTCTTGGCAAAGAAGAAATATGTAATGGCGACCCCGCAAGGCGCGCAGGCAATGAATTTTTGTTTCAGATGATGGCTTATCAAAACATTCAATTGCTGGATGGATACCAGGTAAAAAAAATAGTAACCGCCTGCCCCCATTGTTTTAATATTCTAAAAAATGAATACCCCGCATTGGACGGAAATTATGAAGTGGTACATCACACTGTTTTTTTGCAGCAACTTATTGATGAAGGAAAAATAAAGATGAAAGAGAATGGAAGTTTTAAAGGAAAAAAAATTACGTATCACGATAGCTGTTATCTCGGGCGGGCCAATAATATATATGAAGCGCCACGAAAAGTGTTAGAGGCTTTAGATGTGGAGCTAACGGAAATGAAACGTTCCCGCAGCAATGGATTGTGTTGTGGTGCAGGTGGTGCGCAAATGTTTAAAGAAGAAGAAAAAGGTAATAAAAGAATTAATGAAGAAAGAACGAAAGAAGCGATAGATACTGGCGGGGAAATCATTGCCTCCAACTGCCCCTTTTGCATGACGATGCTTAGTGACGGCGTGAAGCTGAATGAAAAAGAAGACTCAGTAAAAGTGATTGATCTGGCGGAATTGATTGCAGAGAGTATGGAGTAGCAGTAAATCGTGAAACGTCATTGAACAAGTGTTAAGGGTAAATAGGAATTTCTATTAATTGCCTGCCTGCCGGTAGGCAGGTTGGTTTGCTGTAAAAAGAAAAAAATGTCTGAAAGTATAAATAAAGAGAATCAAGTTCCTGAAGTAAGCTTGTCAAAAGTCCCCTCTTCCGGAGGAGATTTAGGGGAGGCCAGAAGTTTGAATTTTATAGAAGAGATCATTGAAGAAGATCTGAAAAGTGGTAAATACAAAAGTATTCTCACCCGGTTTCCACCCGAGCCGAACGGCTATTTGCACATTGGCCATGCAAAAAGTATTTGCCTGAATTTTGGGTTGGGACTGAAATATAACGGCGCCACCAATCTGCGTTTTGATGATACCAACCCGGTAACAGAAGATACCGAATATGTGGATAGTATCAAAGAAGATATTAAATGGCTTGGCTTTGAGTGGCAGGGCGAATTTTATTCAAGCGATTATTTTGATCAGTTATACTTATTTGCTGTCAAGCTGATTAAAGAAGGCCTTGCTTATGTAGACGATAGCGGTTCTGAAGAAATTGCTGCCGGAAAAGGAACCCCAACAGAGCCGGGAACCAACAACAGATATCGCGAAAGAAGCATCGAAGAAAATCTTCGCCTGTTCGAAGAAATGAAGAACGGGAATTACAAAGACGGCGAAAAAGTGTTACGTGCAAAAATTGATATGGCGCAAATCAATATGCTGATGCGCGACCCAATCATATACCGTATCAAACATGCGCATCATCATCGCACAGGTGACAAATGGTGCATTTATCCAATGTACGATTTTGCCCACGGACAGAGCGACAGCATTGAACAGATTACTCATAGTATATGCACGCTGGAATTTGTTCCTCACCGTGAATTGTACGATTGGTTTATTGAAAAATTAGAAATCTTTCCTTCCCATCAGTATGAATTTGCGCGATTGAACATGACTTATACGGTAATGAGTAAACGCAGATTGCTAACTCTCGTAAAGGAGGGTTATGTTTCCGGGTGGGACGATCCGAGAATGCCGACCCTATCTGGTTTCAGGCGCAAGGGGTATACTCCTTCCAGTATAAGAACGTTCTGTGATAAGATTGGCGTGGCCAAAAGAGATAACATGATTGACATCAGCTTGCTGGAATTTTGTATCCGGGAGGAATTAAATAAAACCGCCAATCGGGTAATGGCAATTCTAAATCCCGTAAAACTCATTATTGACAATTATGATGAAAATACAACGGAAGAACTAACTACCGAAAATCTTCCAAATGAGCCGGAAAATATCCGAACAATTACTTTCTCAAAAGAACTGTGGATAGAAAAGGAAGACTTTATGGAAGTGCCAGTTAAAAAATGGTTTAGACTTGCGCCGGGACAAATGGTTAGGTTGAAGAATGCGTACATTATTAAATGCGAAAGTTTTGAAAAGGATGAGTCTGGAAATATAACCGAGATTCATGCCACTTATCTTCCTGAGAGCAAAAGTGGTCACGATATGAGCCACCTAAAAGTAAAAGGAACCATTCACTGGCTCAATTCGCGTGATGCGTCCACTGCGGAGGTTAGATTGTATGACCGCCTTTTTAAAGTAGAAAATCCTGCTGCTGAAGAAGGAGATTTTAAAGATTTTATTAACCTTGATTCATTGCATATCATCAAAAACGCTTTCATAGAACCACACATTCAACATGCCGAAACGGGCGCTCACTTTCAGTTTATAAGGAACGGATATTTTTGTATTGACAAAGATTCTAAACCGGGCGCGTTGATTTTTAACAGGACGGTTAGTCTGAAAGAAGGGTTTAAGGCGTGAGTGGTAAATGATCAATCTTCAATAGTGACTTGCGAATAGTAAACAAATAAATTAAGCTGATTTTTATTCTAGTTGAGAGACGGTAAAATGAGGCTTAGCTCTTTCGCAATCACCTAACTCTTCAGCACAAAAACAAAAAGAATTGTCCCGCTTTCGATGTCGCTTTCAGCGGAAGGGAATTTCAACTCTTTGGCCTTCTGTACAGCAATAGCCCTGAGCGAAGGATTTGATGTAGTAGTGCCTCTGGAGATTATCGCGCTGGTTACTTTGCCGGAGGCGTCTACCTGTATATCTACATACACTTTTGCATTCTCATTGAAGTCGCCCTGCATATTGGGAAAACGTATGGGCCTCCGTCCTGAAAGTCCCCTTACTACACTCACGCCACTTCTGCCTCCCGGCGAATCGCCATAGGAATCCGGTTTACCATCCGGGCTTCCGGCATCGCCGTTACCGGGTTTGTAGCCCTGGTTTCTATATCCGTTATCTTCTGTCGCTCCGTTTCCTCCATTCCCTGTACCTCCTTTGTAAAGTGATTTAGGCTGTGGTGGCGTAGGATTTGGATTTACCACTGGCGACGGATGAATATTTTTACTAGCTTTTGTGGTAGCTTCTTTATTTTCTATTTTGACTTTATCATTTTTCTTCTCAGTCTTCACTATTGGCGCTGCCGTTTCGTCATTATTTTCGTCAGCTTGTATATTTTGGGAAGGTTCGTCAGCGGCTTTTCTAACCGAGTGAGTTGAAGCCACACTTTGGTTATCGGGCGCTCGTTCTCCTTTTACAAGGGGTTGCACATCGCCAAGGCCTTCCTGTCCATTACCGAGATTGATTTCTATCAGATCCAACGAAGTGGGTGTTGGAGGCACCTGGGTTTGCCAAGTGTAAAATATAGCTAATAGAAGAAATAAGCCACAGATTATAATCGTGTAAAGCAACGCCTTCCGGTTTTTTTCTGCCTCAAAAGAATGATTAATAGCGCTTGCGTCCAATTGATAATTTATTTTACTGGTCAAATTTAGCTAATCGCTAAAAATATTCATGTTTGTAAATGTTAAAACAAATTTTAGCGTCAATCGCGATACATCATAATGCACCCATTTGAACGGTTTCCCCGTTTGCTACCTGCTTTTTACTTCTTACTTCTTACTTCTTTCACCAAATAGCAAACTTCCAATCCGCACCATATTGCTTCCTTCTTCTATCGCCATTTTATAATCTCCGCTCATGCCCATGCTAAGGATGCTGAAAGCTGAAGGCTGAAGGCTCAAAGCCTGATACTTTTCAAATAAAGATTTCAAGACGCTAAATTCCTGTCTTACTACCTTGTCATCATCAGAAAAAGAAGCCATTCCCATCAATCCTTTAATACAAATGTTTGTATGATCCGGGGAATCTGTAACAACCGATTCCAATTCGTGCTCATCCAACCCAAATTTAGTTTCCTCTTTGGCGATGTGCACCTGGAGCAGACAATCAACCACCCGTTTATTTTTTGCTGCCTGCTTATTAATTTCTTTTAATAATTTTTCGCCGTCCACACTTTGGATCAATGATACAAAAGGAGCTATCAGTTTTACTTTGTTCGATTGTAGATGGCCAATAAAATGCCAACGAATATCTTTTGGAAGTTGCTCATATTTCTCCACTAATTCCTGTACATAATTTTCTCCAAAATCCCTTTGTCCGAGATTATATAATTCCAGAATATCTTCAATAGATTTAGTCTTGGAAACTGCGACAAGGGTTACGCTTTTCTTTTTTAACTCCGCAATAATTTCCTGATATAATTCTGAATTTACAGCCATGTTCAATAAATACGTTCAATGATAAAAGTGTTTCAACAATCTTCTCAGTTTAACAATCTAACATCCGATAGCTATCGGATTCAACAAAAACTATTTCAAAATTCCCCTGCTAATCACAATCCTTTGCATTTCACTCGTGCCTTCATATATCTGTGTGATCTTGGCATCGCGCATCATTCTTTCGACATGATATTCTTTTACATAACCGTAGCCTCCATGAATTTGTACTGCCTCTGTTGTAACCCACATGGCTGTTTCGCTGGCAAAAACTTTCGCCATAGCGGCGCTTTGCGTATAATCTTCTCCGTTATCTTTTTGCCAGGCTGCCCTGAGACACAGTAAGCGGGCTGCATTAATTCTGGTGGCCATATCAGCAATCTTGAATTGAATGATCTGGTGATTTTTTATTTCAGTACCAAATGCCTTTCTCTCTTTTGAATAGGCGATGGCTCGTTCCATAGCGCCCGATGCAATGCCCAATGCCTGGGAAGCAATGCCAATGCGGCCTCCCGAAAGAGTTTTCATCGCAAACCCAAATCCAAACCCATCCGCACCAACCCGGTTTTCCTTCGGCACTTTTACATCGGTAAATGAAATGCTGTGCGTGTCGCTTCCCCTGATGCCCAATTTATTTTCTTTTGCACCGACTTTTACGCCCGACCAGTTTTTTTCTACAATAAATGTATTGATGCCATGAGTTCCTTTCTCAGGATGGGTTTGTGCCATTACCAAATACACAGATGCCGTATTTCCATTCGTAATCCAGTTTTTCACACCATTAATTAAGTAGTAATCTCCCTTATCTTCCCCAGTCGTCCGTTGCGAAGTGGCGTCGCTGCCGGCTTCTGGTTCGCTCAATAAAAATGCGCCTACATATAATTTGTCATCTTTCCTGCCTTGGGCCAGCGGTGTTAAATATTTTTTCTTTTGTTCTTCTGTTCCAAATGCTTCCAGGCCATAACACACGAGACTATTGTTCACACTCATACATACACTCACACTTGCATCGACTTTACTGATCTCTTCCATCGCCAAAACATAACTAACAGCGTCCAGGCCGGCACCTCCATATTCCTCCGGGACCATCATTCCCAGAAAACCCAGATCAGCTAGTTTCATTACTTGTTCATAAGGAAACTTTTGATGTTCGTCTCTTTCAATTACGCCGGGCAAACATTCAGTGTTGGCAAAGTCGCGCGCTGCCTGCTGAATCATTTTTTGCTCTTCTGATAAAGTAAAATCCATAACGATATTTTAAGTGGTGCAAAAATACACTAGTTTATTAGCTAATATACCGATCAGCCAATTAGGTAGTGAATGAAATATTTACGATTGATACGGTGCCAAAAGTCTAAATAAGAATTAGCAAAAAATGTTTGTTCACTGTCAGATTCAATTAAACGTCCTTAGGCCATCCTCTGTACCCACATATCAAACATCCCAAACACTAGCTGTAGAGACGCAATGCGTTGCGTCTCTACTACAGCACAATTCTCACATTTCTCAATAGCACTTCAGCTAATTAGCTAATCACGAAATTGCCCAATTATCTTACCTTCGCAGCCAAATTTTTTTTAGAAGATTATGCAGGCGGAAGTAAACAATAAGATAGTTAACGAAATTAAGAAGAGAAGGACTTTTGCCATCATCTCTCACCCGGATGCCGGAAAAACTACCCTCACAGAAAAATTTTTATTATTTGGAGGCGCTATTCAAACTGCAGGAGCAGTAAAAAGCAATAAAATAAAAAAGCATGCTACCTCTGATTTTATGGATATAGAAAGGCAGCGTGGAATTTCCGTGGCTACCTCCGTGATGAGTTTTGAATACAATGGCACATTAGTAAACCTATTGGACACGCCCGGCCATAAGGACTTTGCAGAAGATACTTATCGTACATTAACGGCAGTGGATAGCGTCGTGCTGGTGATAGATTGCGTAAAAGGAGTAGAAGAACAAACCAAAAGGCTGATGGAAGTGTGCAGAATGCGGGATACGCCGGTTATAGTTTTTGTAAACAAATTGGATCGTGACGGTAAAAACCCATTTGACCTCATGGATGAAATAGAATCTGAATTAAACATTCAGTTACATCCGCTCAGTTGGCCAATCGGTATGGGAAAAGATTTTAAAGGCGTTTATAATTTATTTGAAAAAAGCCTTCTGTTGTTTAAACCGAATCAAAAGACTACCGAGGAGGACTTGCCGATAGAAGATATTAATGATACTATTGTAGAAGAAAAGCTTGGCGCAAGAGATGCCGCCCAGTTAAGAGAAGATGTAGAATTGATAGAAGGTGTTTACGACCAGTTTGAAAAACAACCTTATCTCGATGGAAAAATAGCGCCGGTATTTTTTGGTAGCGCTATAAATAATTTTGGAGTAAAAGAACTATTGGAAACTTTTATTCAAATTTCACCATTACCACAGCCCAGGCAAGTAACTACGCGCATTGTAGAACCAACGGAAAATAAATTCAGCGGTTTTGTTTTTAAAATACATGCCAACCTGGATCCGCGACACCGCGACAGAATCGCTTTCTTACGGGTATGTGCGGGTAAATTTGAGCGCAACAAATATTTTCATCACGTCCGTCTAAGCAAGAATGTTAGGTTCAGCAATCCCTATACATTTCTCGCCAGGGATAAAGATATTATTGAATCGGCTTATCCCGGCGATGTAGTCGGTTTGTTCGACACGGGAAATTTCAAAATCGGCGACACACTTACCGAAGGTGAAGATTATTACTACACCGGCATTCCATCTTTCTCTCCTGAAATATTCAAAGAAGTAATCAACAAGGATCCGATGAAAACCAAACAACTTGAAAAAGGATTGTCGCAGTTGACGGATGAAGGCGTCGCGCAATTGTTTACCCAGTTCGGAGGCAACAAAAAAATTATCGGCTGTGTGGGTGAACTGCAGTTTGAAGTAATTCAGTACCGTCTTTTACACGAATACAGCGCTTCTGTTCAACTAAATTCCCTACCCTACTATAAAGCCTGTTGGATCACTTCAAAAGATCCAAAGAAATTACAAGAATTTATTAAATATAAATCCGGAAATATTGCCGAAGACAAAGATGGACACCTGGTTTATCTCGCTCAAAGCGAATGGTTTCTAAATACCGAACGCACCAATAATCCCGATATTGAATTTCATTTCACGAGTGAGATACATAAATAATAATCAATGATGTCGAAGATGAATGATCATTGAGTCTATCGAAGCAAAGTAACAGTCCCTTTCCTCTCAATATTTCCGCAGGCCGTTTTTGCCTTGACTACATACACAAAAATAGCGGCATCCTGTGGCGTTCCCTTGAAAGTACCATCCCAACAATCGGCAGCATTGTGCGTATAAAAAACTCTCTGGCCAAAACGGTTATAGATACTGAAATCAAGTTCGCTGATCTGCTCCCATTGTGTTACTCCAAAGCAGTCATTCAAACCATCACCATTCGGTGTAAACGAATTAGGAAGGCCGTAAAAAGTATCCTTATCATAATCCACTTTTACATAAACACTGTCTGTATCCGGGCAGCCATTCTGATCTTTCCCTGTTAAATAATAAACCGTGGAATGCTGCGGAGACGCA
>DATCFI010000181.1:0-11597 GCA_036509585.1 Hanamia sp.
AACAACGAACATGGCTATGAATTTTTAGACCAAAAAAGAAAAAGAAAAGTAAAGGAAATGCGAAAGCTTATTCATAAGTTTGATATAAAGACCGACGAATTAGGGTTGCAACTCAGCGGCTTATAAAACGTTAGTCAGAAGTGTAAGACCGAACGTAACCGAACACGGCAAGACATAAAAACCGAAAGCAATGAAAAATCTATTGACAACAACTATATTACTTACTCTTCTGACAGTAGTAAGTTGTAAAAGAGACGTTGCTATTCCTCAAAAGGAAAATGGTAACTTAATAATAAATTCAAGTTTTGAAAATAATGGTCAACAAAGTTTTCAAGGCTGGACTGGTAGCGGTTACTCATTTGTAAATGATGTTCCAACTAATGGCGGACAATGGGCATTACAATTAGAACCAGAATGGTTTCCGGGTGAAGGATATGCTGAAACATTTATTACTGGTTATAGCGGAACCAATACTTTCGTTTTGACTTGCGACACAAAAACAATTAATTGGACTGGACACATAATTTTAAGAACAAAAGATATAAACGGAACTATCACTAATTTGCAAAACATAACTTTTAATAATTCATCTTGGAATACCATTTCACTTACAACTACTGTTCTTTTACAACAAACAGACGAATTAATAGTGCATCTTTCTGCTGGTGGAACAGAAGTCGCAACAGGGCAAGTGCTTTTTGATAACGTGAAATTACAACGACAATGAAAAAAAACACCAGCAGCTAACATAGGATTAGGTTTGGCAATAGGCTGGCTGAAGGAATAACAATCGTTGGATTGATTTTAATAATAAACTCAGTAAAATGAAAAACAAAACGGCCCATAACAGTGGCAAAGGAATTGATAAAATCTGCTTGAATAGCCCCACTTGAATGGCCCCAAATAAAAATTCTGATTATTTATTCGTTTACTGTAATGATTGAAAGAAATAAGACGGGGAATTCTAAGATATTCAAAATAAAAAAAACCGGAACATTCACGACCAGTGTTTTTAAGGCACTCCGTTTAAGTTTCCGGCTTTCTTTACACAAAGATATGACACCTGAACAAATTATTATCTGAACCAGGATTCGCAGGATGAAAAGATTAGCAGGATTAATTAATTACATCCTAAAATCCTGCAATCCTGAAAATCTTGATTCTGACAAGGTATGAATGCAGAAACAGGAATTCTTATAAATAATTGATTAATATATTTATCTTCAATTTTTATATTTTTCAATAGCTGCTCAAAGAACAAACGATTGCCTTATAGAAAAATGAAATAAAATTGTATGGCCAAAACAACGGATTACCTTGAGTCAAAAAACCATTATGAAATACTGGATGGCCTTCGGGGCGTAGCTTCTATCATTGTGGTAGCTTTTCATGTTTTAGAAAGTTATACAGGCGGCAACCGCTTCGTTCAAATTATTAACCACGGCTACCTGGCGGTAGATTTCTTTTTTCTTTTATCAGGTTTTGTAGTGGCATATGCCTATGATGACCGCTGGGGGAAAATGACGCTTTGGGATTTTTGTAAACGCCGCCTTATCCGTTTGCAGCCGATGATAATTATGGGTTCCATCATTGGCGCCGCCCTTTTTTACTTGCAGGTTTCGGGGATTTTTCCACTGATTGGCCAAACACCGTTATGGAAAATGCTGTTGGTGATGGTGGTGGGGTTCACTTTGATACCGCTGCCCATTTCAATGGATATCCGCGGCTGGCAAGAGATGCATCCGCTTAATGGGCCTGCATGGTCACTTTTTTTCGAATACATTGCCAATCTTCTTTATGCACTTGTTATCCGTAAGTTATCTAAAAAGGCGCTGGCTGTTCTCGTGTTTCTTTTTGCCTGCCTTCTTATTCATTATTTATTAATGGGCCCCACCGGTGACTTAATTGGCGGATGGTCGCTCAGCGGGGAGCAACTCAATGTTGGGTTTACCCGTTTGCTGTTCCCGTTTTTTGCGGGTGTATTACTTTGCCGCATGGGGAAATTAATTAAAATCAATGGGGCTTTTTGGCTCTGCAGCTTGTTTATTGTTATTATTCTTTCTGTTCCAAGGATTGGAGGCAGCGCGCATCTCTGGATGAATGGACTCTATGAGTCGTTTGCTATTATCATTCTTTTTCCCCTGATTATATCCATTGGTGCGGGTAGCGAAATAAAAAACAGGAAGTCTATAAAAGCCTGTAAGTTTCTTGGCGATATTTCTTACCCGCTTTACATTACCCACTACCCCTTGATTTATATTTACACGGCCTGGGTAGCTGATAATAAGATTCCTTTGGGATGGCACGGGCTTTCAGTTGGCCTTCTTCTGCTCATTGGCAGCCTTTGTATTGCCTACACCTCCCTTAAGCTTTATGATTTACCGCTTCGGAATTATCTTAAAAAACATTTTCTGCGGAAAAGGGTGACAATTGAAAAATAAGAAATTTACAGTCCTTCGCTGTTCCTGGAATATTCGAGTAAAAAAGATTGCCTGATTATTTGTGGAATGCTGTAGGCCAGGGGCGATATATAACATTGCTGAAGAATTCCAGTAAACAAACAAATAATATCTTTTTGTATTTACCTTCACCCTTGGCTTTTAACCGGCTTGGTTTTGAGTGAAAAATTACAAACGACAACGTCTTTGCATCAGTTTGATGGTAGGAAAATTTGATACTCTAAAATTTGACAAATGAGTAAAGAACAGACAAAAGACCTTGCAAAATTTCTTAAGGTTTTTGACAAGGAAATAATAGATACAGTTATGTGGCTTCGCGGCTTTGCATGGAGCTTATGCCCCGAGGCAAATGAATTAATTTATGACAACTATAATGCGGTATCAATAGGCTGGTCGCTAACAGATAAAGTTGGACAAAACATTTGTTCAGTTGTAATTTACAGGGCAAATCAAAATGTACATTTCGGCTTTTATTGGGGCAATGAACTTTCCGACCCAGACAAAATCCTTTTGGGAGAAGGTAAACAGTACCGCTATATTCTTGTACCGGATAAAAAGAAATTTCCAAAGGCATATATGAAGAAACTTATAAACGAGTCATATGCAAATTCTCTTTCTAAAATTAACGGCCAAAAACAAATGATTCACGGGCAGACAATTGTAAAATCAATATCGGAAAATAAACGTGGCCTAACAAAATCAAAAAAGTAAGTGAGTAAATGGAGATTGCATTTTTGAAACAATCTGATTGAGAAATTAGAGCCACGCTTTAATTTAAGAGGCACCCTACAAAATAGCCCAACATCAATGAACAAGAGGGCTCACTACCAATAGGCACTCACTGGAATTTTTGGAGCATTTTGAAAAAAATAAAAATAATTGTAAAAAAGATTTGCGAAACCAAAAGGTTGCACATATATTTGCAACTGATTAGTTGCGTAATAAAAAAATTTAAGACAAATGAGAAGAGATATTTTTCATGCAATAGCCGACCCTACTAGGCGTGCAATTATTGTACTCATTGCTTTACAGGCAATGACACCAAATGCACTTGCAGAGCATTTCAATACAAGCCGGCAAGCGGTTTCCAAGCATATTAAAATTTTGACTGAATGCGAACTGGTAAAACAGGAACAACAAGGCAGGGAAATTTACTATTCTCTTGAAATTCAAAAAATGAAAGAAATTGATAAATGGATTGAACAATTTAGAAAAATTTGGGAAACCCGATTCAATCAACTTGACATTGTATTATCAAACATTAAAAAACAGAAAAAATGACAAACAACTTGCTATTTGATTTTACCGTTGACAAAGCAACAAAAACGGTATTTATAACCAGGGAATTTGATGCCGGCCTTTCGCTGGTTTGGGATGCATTTACCAAACAGGAATTACTGGACCAATGGTGGGCGCCCAAACCTTATGCATCAAAAACAAAAGTTATGAACTTTGAAGTCGGGGGACGAAGATTTTATGCTATGGTAAGCCCCGAAGGGCAGGAAAGCTGGGCAATCCAAAAATATACTTCCATTAACCCAAAGGCCAATTTCAAATTTTTGAATGCTTTTGCAGACAAAGATGAAAACCCTCAATTGCCAGGCTCTGATTGGGACCTTACTTTCACTGAACAATCGGGAACCACAAAAGTGAGTATAAAAATTTATAATGAATCTCTTGAACGCATGGAAAAGCAGATTGAAATGGGCTTCAAAGAAGGATTTACGGCGACATTGAAATACCTGGGAGAATTGCTGGCAACTTTATCGCATAAATAATTGATAAACACTCACAATTATATTTGTATAGAATTAGCGTAAAAAAAATAAGTAAACAATTTAAAAAAAAATAAAAATTAAAACCATGGCAACTATTAATCCTCACATTAACTTCAACGGAAATGCAGAAGAAGCATTCAATTTTTACAAATCAGTATTTGGCGGTGAATTCGAAAAGATTATTCGTTTCAAAGACCTTGCAAGCCCTGAATTCCCGGTTGCTGAAAAAGAAGAAAATAAAATTATGCACATTGCTTTGCCTATCGGTATAGGTAGTATGTTGATGGCAAATGATGTTCCGGAAATTCTGGGAAAAACAAATGAAAATGAGAACAGAAGTAAAATTGTAATTAGTGCAGAAAGTCAAGAAGAAGCAGACAAATTATTTAATGGCCTTTCAGCGGGCGGAAATATCGAAATGCCAATTGGAGATAGTCCCTGGGGTTCCTATTTTGGGATGTTCAGAGACAAATACGGTATTGAATGGATGGTGGAATTTGATCCAAAATAAAATTGCCAAAAGGTATCTGTCGAAAAGAACGTAAGGCTAAAGAATTTTAGGATGTAATTAATCCTGCTAATTTTTTCATCCTATAAATTCCGATTCAGGTTATTTAATAGTAAACCCACAAATAAGAGCGATTTTTATTTTGAGGTGCCTCCTCATTTCTTTTTAGAAATAGCCTTGTCAACTATTTTGAGCAGTTCATCAATAGTGAATGGTTTTTTTAAATACCCATCGGCATTTGTTCTTTGGCTTACTTCTTTAATTAAATCGTGGGCGGAAAAAAGTATAACGGGTACATTCCGCGTGGCCTCATTTTGCTTCAATATTTGTAAGGCGCGTTCGCCTCCGATTGTTGGTATCCATAAATCCATAAAAACGAGATCGGGGTTGATCGCGTTTACCTCTTTAATAATATCATCGCATCGTGTCCGTATTTCTACACGATACTTTTTTTTCTCCAAAATTATTTTAGTTACGGTGGATATTTCCAAGTCATCCTCATAAATTAAAATACATTTTTCCATAGGTTATCTCGGAATGGTAAAATAAACAGTAGTGCCTTGCCCCCGTTCGCTCTCGGCCCATATTTTTCCATTATGCCGGTGAACAATCTCACTGGCTATAGAAAGGCCTATGCCAAAGCCCTGGAAAGGGTGAGCGCTTTCTTCACGAAAATATAAATCAAAAATCTTCTTTAAGTTTTCTTTTTTGATGCCAACACCCTGGTCTTTTACAGCCACTTTTATCATTTCCTCTTCTTCTGTTACCGTGATAAAAACTTTGTCACTTTCCGGCGAATATTTTGCTGCATTGGTTAATAAATTAATGACTACTTGTTGCAATCTATCCTTGTCTCCTTTAAAGGGAAGGGATATAAGGCCTTTTTTTATAAAAGTATGATTATACGTGGAGGCCTGCACATCTTCGATAGCATTATCCAGCATTTCATTAAAATTAAAAGCGGTGATGTTAAGGTCTAATTTTCCTAGTTTTATTTTATTTACGTCCAATAATTCCTCTATAAGCATTTGTAACCTTTCAACGGATTGCTCAGCTTTTTGTACAAAGAATAAATTTTGTTCCGGGTTATTATTTTTGAGCAAGCCTTCTTCAGACAGGTTTCCCTTTAGTAAATGAATATATAATTTGGTAGTGGTAAGCGGCGTTCTTAATTCGTGGCTGGCAATGATGATAAATTCTGTTTTTTCTTCCTCTTTTCTTTTTTGCTCTTGAATGTCTGCAGTAGCGCCTATCCACATTTTTTGGTTTCCATCACTGTCCATCACAGGCAGCGCCCGGTTCAAATGCCACCGGTAATTGCCGCCCTTATCCATAAACCGCATTTCCATATCCATCACAGTTCCGGTTTTCCCGGCTTGCTGAAGGCGTTTTTGAAATTCTTCCAGTTCATCAGGGTGCATGATTTTGTGATACCCAAAATCCTGCAATTCTTCCATGCTCATTCCTGCATAATCCAGCCAGGCTTTATTATAATAAGTAACGCCTCCATCAGGAGAAGCGGTAGTTATTTTTGTCGGCATCAGGTCTGCCATCAGGTGAAACCTTGCTTCGCTTTCCTTTAATTTTTCCTGGTGCATAGCCCTTTCCGTAATATCTTCCATAGCCAACAGTATCCAACTTTCGTCATTTTCTTTTTGAACGGGCTGCGCATTAAAACATATCGTGCGTTTTCCTGCAACAGGAAACCTATAAGTAAGCTGCCACTCCAGGAACGTTTTCTTTTTTGTTTGTATTTTTAAAAGTTGGCTGCGCAAGTCCGGTATATTCCAACTGTTGTTTTGTAATTCAAACAAAACTTTTCCTAATGTTTTTTCTTCTGTAAGTTGAAAAGTTTTATAAAAAGAAGCATTAGCACTCTTGACCCTGAAATCTTTTGTGAGTACCAACAATGGCTCGTGAATGGTAGTAACAATCGCCTCGGCATACAACCGCGCATGGTTATACAGTTCATTGCGGTCAAAGAGCTCCTGGTTTACAGTTATCAGTTCTTCATTTGTGCTTTGCAATTCTTCTTTGCCGGTTTCCAGTTCTTCATTGAGGGATTGCAGTTCTTCGCTACCGCTCAGCAGTTCTTCATTGGCGCTCTGCAATTCTTCATTGGCAGCTTCCTGGTCTTCGGTAATGCTGCGCATGTCTTCCCGCGTCCGCAACAGTTCTTTTTCTAATTGCGCTATCCGCCCTTCGGCAGCATTTTTTTTAGGGCCGTTTTCCGATTGCTGATTGCTCATTTCCCATTGCTTATTACTAATTGCCTCTTCTTCCCTAAAAAGAATTAAAAAATGCAAGTCAACGGTGTTCAGCAGTGGAACCACCTCGATCGTTACTAATTTTTTCCCCTTATTAATTGGTATGCCCTCTTTAACAAAAGTTTCATTGGTAGTTTTTGCTTTTTGCAATGCATTGCGAAGTTCAAACGACAAACCTTCCCGCGCCATTTTCAACACATTCAGGCTGGCTTTGCCGGGCGAAGGTTCCAAAAAATCTCCGGTAGAGCCGCGGAATTGCACGATATCAAATTGTTCGTCAACGATCACGCCGGGCGGTGTATATTTTGAGAGTAAAATATCATCGGCGTTTTTTTGGAAATCATCTTTCTTTTGTTCGCTGCTGCGAATGGCATAGTCTTTATCCCTTAGGCCTTCTTCCCTTCGATCAGAAGCTACATTCATATAACGGGAGGGAACTGATTTGCGGGTAAATAGCTTTTCTTTACTGCCTGAAGAAAGAAACAAATCAGCGTTGCCAGTTGTTTCAGATTTCCCCAATAACAAATACCCCTGCCTGCCGGCAGGCAGGCTTTGCCCATTAAGCGCGTAATGGAAAGTAGCCAATGCTTTTTTTTGCAAAAAAGGCTCCATATAAATAAGCACATTACGGCAACTTATCAGGTCTATTTTGGCAAACGGCGGGTCTTTTAAAAAATTATGCGTCGCAAATACACACATATTCCTGATGATTTTCTTGACATGGTAATGCCCGTCCATTTTTGTAAAATACTGCTGAAGGCGGCTATCAGATATGCCTTCGAGTTGCTTTTTAGGATACATGCCGGTTCTTGCTACAGCAATGGATTCTGCTGATATATCGGTAGCGAATATCTGTATTTTGATGTCCGAATTTTTATCGCTCAGGTATTCATACAGGCAAATACCCATTGAGTAGGCTTCCTCGCCGGTAGAGCACCCGGCTATCCAAATCCGTAAAGTATTTGACTGGTTATTTTTAACTAATTCCGGGAATACGGTATTACACAAATATTCAAAAGTTTTAGGGTCGCGAAAAAACTCGGTAACCGGTATTAAAATATCTTTGAATAAAAGATCCTGTTCCTGCTTGTTTTCTTTCAGGTATTCCTGGTAATCAATCACTTTTTTAATTTGGAGCAATGCCATTCGGCGTAGGATGCGCCTGCGTATAGTCGTTTGTTTATAATAAGTAAAATCAACGCCGTGGCGACTGCGCAGCAGGGCTAGTACCTGCCGGTAGCTTTCTTCCTCAGTAAGTTCTTCAGGCGTAGAAGGTGCTGCAGCAGGAAAGCCTTTATTAATCGTTTTGTCTAACTCCAATAATTGCTGGGGCATCTTTTCAGGAGCAAGGATAAAATCAGCTACCCCCGCTTCGATAGCGCTTTGCGGCATATCTCCATAAGCGGCGCTTGCAGGGTCCTGGGCAAAAGTGATGCCTTCATGGTCTTTAATATTTTTTAACCCCTTTGTGCCGTCCTTGCCATTGCCCGATAATACTACGCCAATGGAATGGCTCTGGTGTACCTCGGCCAGCGAAGTAAAGAAAATATCAATGGGCATATTTCTTTGGTCCTCGGGGCGCGGGCTTAGTTTCAAAACACCATCAGTGGCCGCCAGCATTTTATTTGCCGGGATAATATAAATATTGTCAGGCTCTACTTCTACGTTGTCGCTTATTTGATTTACGGGAATGTTGGTTTCTCTCTGCAAAATTTGCGGAAGGGCGCTGCTATGATCGGGATGCAGGTGCTGTACGATGATGTAGGCCATGCCTGATTTTTCAGGTATCGCGTTTATTAGTTTTTTAAATGCTTCGAGGCCACCGGCAGAAGCGCCAATACCCACAACCGGGAAAAGATTTTTAGAAAGGATTTTTTCCTTTTTATGTAAGGTTTTTTTCATTGAAGTACCTGGTATTATTAGGATTAACTGTGGGCCGATAAATACAAAAATTAAAAGAAAACACCTGAACAGAAAACTAATTGGAAATCTTTAATTTTCGAGAGGGCTATATAAAGGTAGTGGGAATGTTTTAAATAAGGAATTTTTTTGTTGGATGGAGATAATATTGTCAGAACCGGGTTTTTGCCGGATTGCTTTTACAGTAAACAAAGAAATAAAGGGGATTTTTATTTCGATGTCAGAACCTCAGATTTTACTGATTTACTGATTACCAGGAAATAAAATTCAGGCGTTAAAAAAATCAGTAAAGTCAGTCAATCCCTTTAATCCAAAGAATCTATTAACCCGGAAAATTACCCTCTTTAAAAAAATGGCTGATGAACTTACCGGTTGAGGAATATAGTAGCTACAAATAGTTAGTACGAATTTTGATAGTTTATTTTTTAAATCAATAAAATGAATCAACCAAAATTTGTAATTGTTGTTGGCGCATCAGCGGGTGGAATGAAGGCACTATCCGAATTTGCAGGCCAATTAAAGAGTGGTATGGATGCGGCAGTGTTCGTTGTGATGCATTTATCAAGAACCAGTATCAGTGATTTTTTGATGCTTCAAGTTCAAAAGTTTACTCAATTGCCATGTGAAGTGGCAATTGATGGTGCCTCAATAGAAGCGGGACACGTTTATATCGGGCCGCCCAATGCTCATTTGCTCGTTAAAAAAGGCAGCATTCTACTTGGCCGCGGGCCGGAAGAGAACCGGTGGAGGCCATCCATTGATGTATTATTTCGTTCCGCAGCAGCGGCTTACAGCACAAGAGTAATCGGAGTCATACTGACTGGCCTGCTTGATGATGGAACCACCGGCATGCTGGCCATTAAAAGAAGTGGCGGCACATGTATTGTTCAGGACCCCAATGAAGCGGAATTCCCTGATATGCCCTTGTCTGTACTCAACAATATGGAAGTTGATTTTAGTATTTCCCTTGCTGAAATGGGCGAAGTAATTGCAAATACCACACAAACCTCACCGGAAGAAAAACCCGCGCCAGAAGACGTTGTCATTGAATCACAGATTGCAGAAAGAGTGGTAGTTGATTATGATAACGTAAGGCAATTGGGTGAAAAAAGTATTTATGCCTGTCCTGATTGTGGAGGAGGATTATGGAAAATAAATAAGAGCGATGATAGAATAGACAGGGTTGACCGCTACCGCTGCCACATAGGGCATTCTTATTCAGAGAAAGATTTAGTTATTAAACAGGGAGAGATATTTGAATCTACTTTATGGACTGCTTTACGAATTATGGAAGAGCGTAAAACGCTATTGAAGAAAATGGAGGATGATAATACTAAAAGAGGATTTTCAAAATTTGCAAAAAGTTACAAAGAAAAAGCAGATAGCATCCAGGTGCATGTTGACAAAATGAAAGAAGTATTATTTGCTTCCCAAAAGTCAGTTTAGGCCGGTACTGGCAGCTACCATCTTAAGGTTAGCATGGGGAGGAAACGCCCGGTAACGTAAAACCTGCCAGGTTTTTAAAACCTGGCAGGTTTGCAGTAAACTAACACCCGCCTGCACGATCATTCGGGCAGGAATAAGTAAGATTTTTGTTTTGTTATTTCGCAGAGTAACTAATCCTTTCATTCTGTGAATCCAATCAAAACCTATAAGGTTTGCAGCTTAGCCTTTAGCAATGGAAAACCTAATAGGGTTTCATCGAAGGCAATTCATGTGTATAAACCTACTTGTAAATCATTTTTACAGTAAACGTACAAATAATCACAATTTTTATTTTGGCAACCGGCAAAGGTAGTATTTCAGCTATTTTCAACGAATTAGCAGGCTTGCGCCCATCGCGGCCCAACCACATTCTCTTCTGTTTTTAATAACTCATGATTTCAATCATTATGAGCACTGATTCACATCATTTTTATTTAATGGCTTTCGTTTCAGTTTTGTGAACTATTTAATGTTATCATATTCATTGGTGTAACAAATAACTTAAAAAACAATAAAAACAATTGATACTATTTAAAACGTGGCAGGGCAATTGATACAAAAAAAAGTTAAAATTCTATACCAAAAGATTCTTAACATCTTCCACCACATTTATAAACCCAAATAAAAGAAAATGAAAAAGAAAAATATTTTAAAAACAATTACCATTGCTACCATTTTAGTATTAAGCAGTAATATCACTTTCGCTCAATCCAATTCGTGGACGGTTCCAAAAGCAGCTGTAGATATTAAAAATCCGGAACCAAACAATTCAACCACTATAAAAAACGGAGAAGTTTTATACCAGTCTTATTGTGCCCCGTGCCATGGGAAAAAAGGAATAGGTGATGGCCCGGCTGCTGCCTCTTTAAATCCTAAACCCGCAAACCATACTTCACCAGAAGTGCAGGCAGAATCTGACGGTACTTTATTTTATAAAATTTCAGAAGGGCGCGCCGGTACTGCAATGCCGCCCTTTAAAGCAGTACTGCATCCGGATCAAAGATGGGCAATCGTTAATTACATAAGAACACTTGCTAAAAAATAATAAAAAATCCAATTATTCTTATACTAAATTATTATGCAAACTATAAACAAACTAACAAAAAGAATATTGGCAATTTGCCTATTCGCGCTGATTTCAACCGTTACCAGGGCCCAGGATTCAACAACAGTAGTTGAT
>DATCFI010000182.1:0-16779 GCA_036509585.1 Hanamia sp.
AACTATTGATGAAAGTGCCATCACAGGCGAAAGTGCCCCGGTAATTCGTGAAGCTGGCGGAGATAAAAGCAGCGTTACCGGCGGAACAAAAGTACTAAGTGATAGAATTGAAGTAAAAGTAACTACCGAAGCCGGCGAAAGTTTTTTAGATAAAATGATTGCGTTGGTAGAAGGGGCCTCAAGGCAAAAAACACCCAATGAAATTGCGTTGACTATTTTGCTCGCAGGCTTTACATTAGTGTTCATCATCGTAACAGTTACTTTAAAACCGTTTGGCGATTATGCAAAAACACCCATCACCATTGCAGCTTTTATTTCTTTGTTTGTCTGTTTAATTCCAACAACCATCGGTGGTTTATTATCTGCAATTGGCATCGCTGGGATGGACCGGGCATTGCGGGCAAATGTAATTACCAAAAGCGGTAAAGCCGTGGAAACTGCTGGCGATATAGATGTATTGCTTTTAGACAAAACTGGAACGATCACTATTGGAAACAGGAAAGCAACTAATTTTTTTCCGGCAAATGGTATTAATGAAAAGCAATTTCTCAAATCAATAGTTTTAAGTTCAATGTCAGATGAAACCCCGGAAGGGAAATCAATTATTGAATTAGCGGGTATTAATCCATTGGATTATAAAATTGAACATCCAAGATTTATAAAGTTCTCTGCCGAAACAAGAAGTTCAGGAATTGACTATGACCAGGTAAAAATCAGGAAGGGCGCTTCGGACGCAATCAGGAATTTAGTCGAAAAAGCGGGCAATCGTTTTCCTGAAGAAACTGCTGAAAAAGTAAAAATAATCTCAAGTAATGGTGGTACACCTTTGGTGGTGGCTGAAAATGAAAAAGTGTTGGGTGTAATTGAATTGCAGGACATCATTAAACCCGGCATACACGAACGTTTTGAACGCTTGCGTAAGATGGGAATTAAAACAGTAATGGTAACAGGAGACAATCCCTTAACGGCAAAATACATAGCGGAAAAAGCAGGTGTGGATGATTTTATTGCCGAGGCAAAACCGGAAGATAAAATGAACTACATCCGTAAAGAACAGAGTGAAGGAAGATTAGTTGCCATGATGGGCGATGGCACGAATGATGCGCCTGCATTGGCACAGGCAGATGTAGGCGTAGCAATGAACAGCGGCACGCAAGCTGCAAAAGAAGCGGGTAATATGGTCGATTTGGATAACGACCCCACCAAATTGATTGAAGTCGTGGAAATCGGTAAACAATTATTGATGACAAGAGGAACGCTGACGACGTTCAGCATTGCAAACGATGTGGCAAAATATTTTGCCATTGTGCCTGCATTGTTCATCGCCTCTATTCCGGCTTTACAAGGCCTGAACGTTATGAAATTACATTCGCCTGAAACTGCTATTCTTTCTGCAGTAATTTTTAATGCCATCATCATTCCATTATTAATTCCATTAGCATTAAAAGGCGTTGCGTACAAGGCCATTGGTGCAAGTGCATTACTCAGAAGAAACTTATTGATATATGGTTTGGGTGGCGTAATTGTGCCATTCATAGGTATCAAACTGATTGACATTTTTGTCACCATGTTCATGTAAAAAAATAGTAGTTATGAAAGAAAATCTTTTACCGGCAATAAGGCTTACCATAGTTTGCTTATTGTTCTTCTCAGGAATTTACACATCGATTGTATTGGGCATTGCACAATTTTCACCAAATAAAGGCAACGACGAAATCATTGTTCAAAACAATAAAAAGTATTACATGAATGTTGGACAGAAATTTACAGACGACAAATATTTTGATACGCGTCCTTCGGCAGTTGATTATAACGCGGCGGGTGGAAGTGCCAGCAACTATGGCCCTTCCAATCCTGATTATTTGAGAACAGTGCAGGCACGAATTGATACTTTTTTAGTTCATAATCCGGGTGTAAAAAAGTCAGACATTCCCTCTGATATAGTGACGGCAAGCGGTAGCGGTCTTGACCCCAACATTTCTGTACAGGCTGCTAACGTACAGGTAAAACGTATTGCGAAAATGCGAGGTATCGCTGAAGGAAATTTGCAACAACTTATTATTTCCAATACACAAAAACCGTTTGCAGGATTTTTAGGGCCTGAACGGATTAATGTACTTAAATTGAATCTTGCATTAGATGATTTAAAATGAACGATTAATTGCCGGAAACCAGAGACCATACGGTACAACATTTCCTCGACCTGATAAAAAAATCGAGAAGGGGAAAGTTTAAAGTATATATCGGCATGAGTGCCGGTGTAGGCAAAACATACCGCATGCTCCAGGAAGCGCATTCGTTACTGCGTAATGGTATTGATGTTAAGATTGGTTATATAGAAACACACTATAGAAAAGAGACACACGATTTACTGGAAGGGTTACCCATTATCCCAAGAAGAAAATTATTTTACAAAGGAAAAGAATTAGAAGAACTGGATGTTCAGGCTGTGATTAATTTACGGCCTGAAGTAGTCATTATTGATGAATTGGCACACACCAATATTGAAGGCAGTAAAAATGAAAAGCGCTGGCAGGATGTAGAGGAAATTTTAGATGCCGGCATCAACGTAGTCAGTGCTGTAAATATTCAGCATATAGAAAGTTTAAACGAACAGGTAAAAGAAATTACGGGTGTTGAAGTTAAAGAACGTATTCCGGACAGTGTGATTGGACAAGCGGATGAAGTGGTAAACATTGATCTTACCGCAGATGAATTGATCGACAGGTTGAAAGAAGGAAAGATCTACGATAAAGCAAAAATCGAAACAGCATTAAGTAATTTTTTCAAAAGCGATCATATCCTTCAGTTACGTGAGTTGGCATTAAAAGAAGTGGCTTCACAGGTAGTACGAAAAGTGGAAACTGAAGTTAAGAGAACAAATGTGGTAAAACAGGAGAAATTCCTGGCGTGTATCAGTACCAATGAAAAAACCGCAAAAAATGTTATCCGAAAAACTGCTAGACTCGCCAATTATTATAACAGTAAATGGTACGTCTTGTATGTGCAAAAGTCAAAAGAAAGTGCGGATAAAATAGCATTAGATAAACAAAGGCATTTAATAAATAACTTTAAGCTGGCAACAGAATTAGGCGCCGAGATAATAAAAGTAGAGAACGAGAATATTGCAAAAGCAATTATAGAACAATGTGCAGAAAGAAAGATAACCACCGTTTGTATTGGCAAACCGCACCTGAATTTAATAAGGGTAATTTTGTCAACAAATGTGTTTAATCAATTATTGAAAATGCTGTCTGCAAACGATATTGACCTCGTAATTTTGAGTTAAGAGATAGTCACATGAACTGCATTTAATAAGGCCCGGCGACCGAGTATGGAAAAGTAAAAATACTTTCAGATGAAAATCAAATTAAAACTTTCTTTGGGCATCGGGCTGTTGTTTGCCATGATCGCACTCCTGACTATATTGAGCATTTTGTTTATCAACAGGCTTGCCAGCGATTCTGCAAATGTATTAGTCAGCAATTACAATAGTGTGAACTATTGCCGTCAAATGATGATCGCATTAAACGAGGGAATAACCAGCCAGGAAGGCCAATTAGATTTCAAAACAAATCTTACAAAACAACAAGCTAACATTACCGAAATCGGCGAGGGAGATATGACGGAAAAACTGGTATCAGATTTTGATAGTCTATATCAATCACCGTCAGACTCAATTTTGCATCACGAAGTTCAAAAAGATATTACCGATATTATGTTGTTGAATATGCAGGCCATTCAACGAAAAAGCAAAGTGGCAAAAACCACGGCAGATTCATCCATCTTATGGGTTTCAATTGCAGGGACTCTTTGTTTTCTTTTCGCATTAATCATGTTGTTCAATTTGCCCGGAAACGTTGGCAACCCTATCAAAGAATTAACCACAAGCATTAAAGAGATCGCGGATGAAAATTATTCTGAAAGGGTACATTTTGAAAAACACAATGAATTCGGGGAATTGGCTTCAGCATTTAATACAATGGCAGAAAAATTAGAAGAATACAAAGCAGGTAACCTTGAAAAAATAATGGTGGAAAAGAAAAGGATTGAAACGCTCATTAATAATATGAATGATCCTATAATTGGATTAGATGAAAATCAAAGAGTACTGTTTATGAATAATGTTGCTTTAAAGATTGCGGGATTAGACAGTGCAGGAATTATCGGAAAACCTGTTCAGGACATTGCGATGAAAAATGATTTGATCAGGATGCTTGTTCAGGAATTATTTGACGGGGATAGCCAGCAGAAACAGGCGTTACTTACACCTTTAAAAATTTATGCAGACAATAAAGAAAGTTATTTCGAAAAAGAAATTATCCCTATAAAGATTATCCCTACCGGTGAGAAAAAAGAAAAGGAGATCGGTAATGTGATCCTCTTGCAAAATATAACGCCGTACAAAGAACTTGATTTTGCCAAAACCAGTTTTATTGCCAACGTTTCGCATGAATTGAAAACACCTATTTCGTCCATAAAAATGAGTTTGCAATTATTGGAAAATGAACAGGTAGGAGCACTAAATACAGAACAACAACACCTTTTGGAAAGTATTAAAGAAGACGCAGGAAGGTTATTAAAAATTACGGACGAACTACTGAACATGACGCAGGTGGAAAGTGGAAGTATTCAAATGAATATGATACCATCTGACGCTAAAGAAATTGTTGAATACGCTGTTAATGCTAATAAGTCAGCAGCCGAACAAAAACAAATAAAATTGAAAATTACGGTTGAAGATAATTTGCCCAAACTACTTGCCGACAATGAAAAAACGTCATGGGTATTGACTAATTTAATTTCCAATGCGATCCGCTATTCTTATGAATATTCTGTGATTGATCTTAATGTTGAAACAAAAAATGAAAAAATAAAATTCTCTGTTACGGATACCGGGCAAGGTATCCCTCCTCAATATGTTGACAAAATCTTTGACCGATATTTCCGCATACCCGGCACCAAAAAAGAAGGTACCGGATTAGGGTTGAGTATCAGCAAAGAATTTATTGAAGCACAGGGTGGGCAAATTACTGTGAAGAGTGATCTTGGTGCGGGAAGCACCTTTTCGTTTTCGCTTAATCATTTTCTAAGTCAAGGAAAATAATAAAACTTGCTATTCGGAGATTGTAAAAATGATCAATAAAAAAACAGGAATCTTTAATATTTGTTGCTTTACCATAATCAGGGAAAATCCCTAAAATTTAATCTTATACTTAACTCGGTTGAAACGTTAACGTTGGAATAAAAATTTGTCAGAATTTGACTGATCTATTATTTAAAAGCCATTGTCTCAATAGGTGCACGATAAAGTGATATAAAATAGCAATACATTTAGTGCAAATTTCAAAAAATGAACTTTAAAAGGGTCAATAATATTTCAGGATGGATTATTTGTACGATTGCCTGCACTGTATTTACTATGACCCGCGAAGCAAGTGTAAGCTTTTGGGATTGTGGTGAATTTATTTCCTGCGCCTATAAATTGCAGATATCACATCCGCCAGGTGCGCCTCTTTTTATTCTTCTTGGCCGTTTGTTCATCATTCTTTTTAGTGGCAATATAAATGCCGCCACACCCAATTTTCACGCGGCTGTTGATGTCAACCTGATGTCCTCCATGTGTAGTGGGTTCACCATACTTTTTCTGTTCTGGACCATTACCCATTTTGCAAAAAAGATGTTGGTAAAAAAAGGTGAAGTAATTAATCGTGAAAACACCATTGCTATCATTTCGGCTGGGGCTGTAGGCGCCCTGGCACTTACATTTTCTGATTCTTTTTGGTTCTCTGCTGTTGAGGGAATCGTTTTTGGGGTATCTCCTCTTTTTATTTCTTCTGCTTTTTGGGCCATGCTCAAATGGGAAGAACAGGCAGATAATCGATACGCAGATAAATGGATTGTACTGGTCGCTTATCTCATGGGTTTATCTATCGGAGTGCATTTATTGAGCTTGTTGAGTATCCCGGCTATTGTGATGACTTACTATTTCCGCAGGTATAACTATTCACGCAAAGGTGCAATACTTGCTTTTCTTTTAGGATGTGTTTTAACGGGAGTAGTACAGATTTTGATTATCCAGGATACCGTGAAATTAATCGGTTGGTTCGAAATTCTATTTGTAAATGGCATGGGGCTTCCGTTCAATTCCGGTATGTTTTTCTGTTTGGCACTTTTTGTTTTAGCGATTGTTTTAGGGCTACGCTGGGCTATAAAAAGGAAAAATCATCTTGTAGAGTTAGGAATACTTTGTTTTGCGTTTATCATGATTGGTTATTCCTCGTATGGAGTGATCATGATAAGAGGAAATGCGGACCCTGCGATCAATATGCAGAATGTTACGAATCCTATGGACCTTGTTTCCTATCTCGACAGATCTCAATATGGTACATGGCCTATTATTAGAGGCGCTGATTTTACAGCACAGCCAACTGGTAATAAAGATGAGGGAAACATTTATGAAAAAAATGAACGCACCGGTAAATATGAAGTGGTAGGAAAGAAAACAAGCTATGAATACGATCCCTCAGATATTCATTATTTCCCCAGGATATGGGATACTGATAATTCCCAGGGGCATGTTGACTTCTATAAGCAATGGCTGGGATTAGATGGGACTGAGGCTCCGAGCACACAAGACAATATTAAATGGTTGATGGGATACCAGTTTAACCTGATGTACTGGCGGTATTTTATGTGGAACTTTTCCGGGAGACAGAATGATCTGCAGGGAACTGGTAATCCAAGAGATGGGAACTGGATATCGGGTATTGCACCCCTGGATAATTGGCGTTTGGGTGATCAAAGTAAAATGCCGGACTCACTTAAAAATAACAAAGCGCATACTACTTTATTTATGCTTCCTTTTATCTTAGGATTATTGGGGCTGGTTTATCAGTGGAAACAGGATCGTAAAAACGCAGTGGTGATATTCATCTTGTATTTTTTTACAGGCATTGCCATCATACTTTATCTGAACCAGGCAGGTCCGCAACCAAGGGAAAGGGATTATTCTTACGTGGGTTCTTTTTATGCATTTTCTATTTGGATTGGGCTTGGAGTTTTGTATGTGTATGAACTGTTGAAGAAAAAACTAAAACCGATCCAATCGTCGGTAGTAGCCGGCGGCGTTTGCCTTATTGCTGTTCCGTTGCTTATGGCTTGCCAGGAATGGAAATCACATGACCGTTCCAAAAAGACATTGGCAAGAGATGTTGCTGCCGATTACCTCAATTCCTGCGCACCGAATGCGATATTATTTACCGGGGGCGACAACGATACATATCCACTTTGGTATGCACAGGAGGTTGAAAATATCAGGCCAGACGTACGTGTTATTGTGGTCAGCCTCTTAGGTACTGACTGGATGATTGATCAATTACGAAGAAAAATTAATAAAAGCGATCCTGTTACAATTAGTTGGGCACACGATAAATATGCAGGTGACAGGCGCGATTATATTCCATATTATGATAAAGGAGGAATTATTTCCAAAGATAGCGTGATGAATCTAAACGATGCAATGGCTTTTATGGCAAACAATAGTGATCAATTGGTAACGCAAGGAGGAGATAGTTTGAATTATTTCCCTACTCACAACTTTTATATTCCTGTCGACAAAAATATAGTACTTCAAAATGGCACTGTAGATCCTATGGACAGTTCTAAAATATTGGATCGTCTAAATATCACCGTGTCAAATAGTAATTTATATAAGAATGACCTAATGGTGCTGAACATTATTGCTGCAAACAATTGGAAGCGACCTATTTATTTCACACAACCCCAGGGATTAGGATTGAACAATTTCCTGCAAAATGAAGGGATGACTTACAGGCTGGTACCAACTGCACAAAAGGATCCAAATGGTACTGATGCAATTAACACAAATGCTGGCTATCAAAATCAGATGTCAAATTTCTATTTTGGCGGAGCACAATATCCAAACATTTATTTTGATGAAAATAGCAGAAGATCATTAATGACCATAAGGAGGGCTTTCTCAACAATTGGCAACGCACTTGCGTTAAATGGAAAAAAAGACAGTGCACTCCAGGTATTAAATCGCGGCTACAAAATAATGCAGCCCTCTTCGGTTTCTTACGGAATGGTATCTGCCGGAAACATGCAGGATATCACTTCTCTCCAATACGCTTATGCCTTCTACCTGGCAGGTGATATTAAAAACGGAGATCGGATAGCTGATGATGTTATAAGCGATTGCCAGCAACAGGTTGAATATTACAACTCATTGTTGGATGCCGATGCGGGATATTTTCAGAGAGACTTGCAAACAGCGGAAGGCATCATAAAAGAATTGCAGGAAATGAAGACAAATTTTCACCCTAAAAAATAGAAAGATGAACGGTGAATTCGAGAATTAGATATAAACGTTTAATGCCTTCATATCAGATTGTTTTACTTTTTGTCCTGCTTTGTATAATCCCTTGAATATGCATTGCGAAAGCCCTGTGCTATTGCCCTTAATTTTATTAAAAATAATTATTACAGTAAACAAATATACCTGTCCGGTAGGCAGGCAAATCCAGTAGATTTTTATTCTCCGGATATACCTGGCGTTCTGTTGTTCATATCATCGTGTTCGCTGGAAAAAGCCATTAGATAAAATTCTTGTCGGGTTGCTTACCTTTACAATAAAACATTAAAACCATGAAAGCATTTTTAGGAATAGGATTATTAGGCGCCGGTTTCGTAAGGGCGATGATCAATAAAGGGGACCAGGTGCAAGTTTGGAACCGCACTGCCTCCAAAGCACAAGAGCTGGAGCAATATGGTGCAGAAGCATTTGACAGCATCGCCGATGCCGTGAAGAATGCAGACATAATACATGTGGCATTAAAAGACGATGCCACCGTTGAAGAAGCATTGGCAAAGGGGGAAGCAGGACTTAAGCAGGGCGCCATTATTGTAGATCATACCACCACTTCAATAGAAGGAGCCAGGCAGAGAACAAAAAAATGGAAAAGCAAAGGTTTCTTTTATCAACACGCACCTGTATTTATGGGGCCGCAGAATGCGCTGGAAAGTACAGGCTATATGCTGATCTCAGGCGATCAAAAGCTGGTAAAACAACTGGAACCACAATTATCTGCCATGACAGGCAAACTGCTAAATTTTGGAGAAGAGGTAGGTAAAGCGGCCGCGATAAAACTTACTGGAAACCTTTTTCTTGTAGGATTAAACGGAGCTCTGGCAGATACAATAGCATTTTCTAATGCGGTAGGTATTTCCTCGAACGAACTCTTACAATTATTTGCGGAGTGGAATCCCGGCGCTTCATTACCGGCAAGGCTTAAACGCATGACTGGCGATGATTTCACCAGTCCTTCGTGGAGACTTGAAATGGCCAGGAAGGATACCGGATTATTTCTAAAGGAAGCAGAGAATAAGGGCGTTAGGCTGAACGTAATCCCGGGCGTGGCAGCATTGATGGATGACTGGATAAAGAAAGGGCATGGCAAAGAAGACTGGATGATTATAGGGAAAGTTGAATAACTATCTCAATGCTACGGGCCTTATTTCAATCGTCTGTTCCGTGGCATTCCATCCGTAAAATTCCACGGTTGCATTTCATTGGTCACAGTCGCATCATCAATCGTATTTTTTTGCTTTCGTACGCGTATTAATAATAGAGTGTTAACAAATAAAAAACTCAATTATTTGTTGGTTTACTATAGATCATTAATTGAATTCATGCATAGCGTCAGTAAGTATTGTGTTTTCAATCCCAATCAAAATTGACAATCTCTCCGTTTAGTTTCCATTTTTTGGAGACTGAATTTATCTCGTATACGCATAACTGATATATAGAACCAAAATAAGAATTCATTGAATTCCTGCCCGAATGAATTCGTTCAGGCGGGTGTTGCTTTACTGGAAATACGTATGTTGGTAAATCAGCCGCACCGTCCACCGTGCAATATCAACGGTGTAAGAATTAATGAGCTTTTTTTGAAGTTATGAGAATCACGCCGTTTCTACCTTTTTCACCATAAATTGCTGTAGCTGATTTATCTTTTAATACATCTATTGATTCAATATCAGCAGGATTAACCTTATCGGTGGACTCTATCTCCACGCCATCCAAATAAACAAGAGGTGGCAATTTATTTGATTTTATTATTTTACTCTTTTTGGCACCAACTTCATCTTTAGCTGTTATCTCCGCTGATCGGGTTGCGTAATGTTCATTTGGAGTTATCGGTTTAACCTTAGGCCGGGCGAAAATCCAAAATAAAAATGCCATGGCAGGAATTACCACAATGGCAGCCATTTTTTTTGCAGAAGCAGAAGCCGGTTTCCTCATCATGTTAATCCGCTTTAATTTATCAAAATGAGAAAAAGAACTGGCAAATGTAAACGCAGAAGTGCCCAGGCTGTGATTGATTAATGCAGCACGATACATTGCAGGAGAATTGCCCAACTTTAAAACAGCCTGATCTGCGAGGTATTCGTGATTTTGTTTGATGGCATGTAAATACAACCAGGCAAAGGGATTAAACCATTGAGCCATGCAGAATAGCTGAGAGGCCAGCAGATCAATCCAATGACCCTGCTTTATATGACCCAGTTCATGCTCAAGAATCATCTTTTTTTCTGTTTCAGAAACTTCAGATGATCCATCAATAATGATATAATTAAAAACGGAAAATGAAGATTTAAATACAGGCGTATTTACCAATTTATAACCTTTGGCTGAGATACAACCATATTGGTTAATTATCCTTTTTATTTTACTTAAACCTATAAGATGGCGGATAAGTAAAATACAGGCGCCCGTAGCATAAGCAGATAATGCTATATTAAACCAACCATAAACCTTATTAGCCGCAGGTTTTACGTTTTGAACAAACTGTGGAAAACCACTATCTGGTATCACATTTACTTCATAGAAATACGTATAAAAAGGAAACACTACAGAACCTATTAAACCAATCAGTAAAAAATACCGGTTAAAATGGTAAAAAGTTTCATTTTTAAAAAAACACCAGTAAATGCCTAAAAACACCATGGCACACAGTGAAGATTTTAGCAGGTATATGGCCAGCGCTTCCATAAATTATTATTTTTCTTTTTCTTTTTTTAGTTCGTCTTTCGTTTCTTGTATCAACAGATCCAGTTCTTCAATAGTGTAATTTTTCTCATTGGCAAAAAACGAAGCCATGGATGCAAAAGAGTTATTAAAATAATTTTTGAGTAATCCAAATAACTGCGTTTTGGAGTAAGCTTCTTTTAGAATAGCAGGAGCATAGATATTAGCACGCCCCAGATTCTTGTGCTTAACAAACCCTTTATTCCCTAATATGGTTAAGACGGTAGAAACAGTTGTTCTTGCTGGTTTAGGGTCTTCCAGCCTTGTAAGAATATCCTGTACTGTTCCTTTACCCAGATCCCACAATATTTGCATGATCTGTTCTTCCGCCTTTGTTAACTGAGCTATTTTTTTCATTGTTTCATAAATGTATGACTAATTTTATAGACTGTAAAAAACTTATTTAATTTTAAACCTCACCTTCATTAATATTTGTGCCGGCCTCAGGCGATAAACGGAATAAAAGCTACTGATATCACTATATGAAGCAGAGATGTATTGTTTTTCGTTAAAGATATTAGTGTATTCCAAATTGAACTCAATCTTTTTCAATTTAAATTTAGCGCCCACATCAGCGAAATTCGATGTCCTGTTTCCGGAAGCAATTGCATTATTATAAAAATTCTCATATCCCGTGTTGATAGTAAAGCCCTTTACAGGAAAAAAGTTCAATTGGATTCTTTGAGTATGTGTCTGTATTGACGGAAAACTACCGATATTATTACGGACTTTATTTGTGCTTTTCATATATTGGAAACTGTAAGAGAAACTGGCCCATTTACCAATTTGTGAAGAAATGCCTGGTTTTATGCTATAATATTCATTGATAAAATCAACAATCTGCTTCTGGCTGATCTGTGAAGCTGCTGTATTACTGTAATCAGCATCAAAAGTGAGGGTAGAGGCTATTTTATCAATTCCTTTACTGACTCTGATATACGTGGTATATCCTTCAGCGATATTATTCGTATTGTAAGTGTTTCTTACGCTTAATATACCCTGGTAATCGTAGCCATAAAGTAAATTCATTTTATTCCTGAAAAAATCACTCCCTAAATTAAAAAATATGACGTGTATGGGATTGCGGTATTGCAAACTAATATTATAAGATTGCTTTTCCTGTTGGGGCAACGTGCCATCATTCCTGGCAAAATTCCGATATGATTGCATAATATATCCCGTAAATCCATTCTCTATATTGCCCTGGCTATTATTGTACCGCGCAGATGCAGATAGGTTCCAGAATAAATTTAATTCATACCTGAAGGTAACCGAAGGATTAAAAAGCAACCTGCCAGTATTTTTATTTTGATCCGCTTCATGAATGAGATCGCGTGTGCACAAGTAATTATAAACTAAAGGTAGATTCAACGTTGTGCGAAACTTATTCTTGGTGTAGGAATAATCTGGATTTAAATACAATTCATACGTATCCCAATGCAGGCTGTTACTTAGTGAGTCTGCTGCGTTAATAAAACAACCGGCCAATGTTTGGCCCTGGAATACGGAGTTAAACTGCTGTAAGTCAATATTCAATCCTGCCGCATAATTTTGTTTAAAAGCTCCTTTCCCAATCCCGAAAGAGAACTTATTGGCCGAGGAAAATTCCGCCTGTTTAGCCAACTGTCTCGTTGCAGTTAAATCCTGACGCCCAAACAAATCAGGATACAGCAAGGGCCTGATGATAAGCGTTTGTAAAATGTTGCTGTATTCATTATTGGAGTAAACACTAAGAATGGTCTTCTTATATTTTCTTATCAGGTTGAAAGTATTATTTACCTTAAACAAGGGATTATTTAAATCCTGGAACACAGGGACAGATGTAGACACGATCCCCTGTTCCGTATTCCATTTGCCGGTAAAATTTAAAGTATTATCCAGGTAATATTTTTCTTTATTGGTGTTCAATTGAAATGAGCCATCCAATATATTGATGTGCTCCGTTGAAGCAAGCGCCTCCTCAATAGTAAGCAAACTGTCGCCGGGTAAATAATAGGTAGACCTGGAGTAACTGTTTTTTTCACGGATGTCATTGAAATAGCTGACGTTTGCGGTAACCTGGTAATCTTTTCCGACGGTCCATAAATTATTTACCGAAACGGCATTATCCCGGTTAAACAAATATCTTTTTTGACTGATAGAAGGCGGGGAAGGAGATTGTACAGAAAGCCTGCTTCCGGATTTATCATTTACATTATCCGGATACAATGATTTTAAATCAGCCCCATCATCCGTTCCGGTATTATTACCTTTATACGTGTTGATGTTTTGCCTTCCTTTATTGAAATACATAGTGAAAAGCTCATTGTTCCACAAAGCTGGAGACAAACCCAATCCAACCGCGGCCGTAGCAACAAGGACTCCTTTGGCAGAAGATTTAAGCTTTAGATTAATAGCTGCCTGGTCTGTAAATTCCCTGTCCTTTAGCGCTTTTATTGGTTGGTGATTTTCCAGGACCTGCACGGTAGCTACATCTTTGGCCTCAATATTATTGGTTGCAATTCCATAGCGACCTTGCAGTAAATCGCTGTTCTCGATATAAAATTTATTAATAGGCTTATTATTGTACATGATAGATCCATCGTCTTTAACGGCTATTCCCGGCATTTTTTTGAGAACATCCCCAATCGTGCGGTCATTTTTGTCGGTAAAGCCACCTACTGCGTAATTTAATGTATCATTTAACCGGTTAATTTTTGGAGGATTTATTTTAACCTCTTTTAATGTGATGGATTTTGAAACCATATTAAAGTTCAAGACCTGGCTTTTGTTGAAAATAACAACTGATTGCTTTTTCAGATTGTATCCGGAAATTGTAATCATCACACTATCAGCTTTGCTTTTAAAATTTAGCTGATAAGCCCCCTTTTCATTGGTGATGGCGTAAGCAAGCAAAGCTGTAGAATCTTTCTCTTTTACAATAATACTTACACCAGGCAAAATTGTTTTTTCATCTTTGCTGTTTACCAGCCCGGATATATTTGTCTGGGCACCGGCAACGGAAAAATATAAACTCAGGAACACCAGCGCCCAAATTCGTATCATTTCAATTCCATTTGAATGTAATCAACCTTTCCGGGAGTTTCTGCAATGATTACATTGCCTGCATTGATATTGATCTGCATACCCGCACCCTGTTTTCTTTTCAGCTTTTCGAAATCGGCCCTACTGCATTTTATACTTTTAGAATCGTCAATTTGAATGGGCAGCCGGGGTGAAAGTTGTTGTAATCCTATCAATTTGAAGACGAATAATCCCTGAGTATCTTCCATTTTTAAAATGAGCCCCGGAAGACCGGAGAATTTCCATGGGCCATCGCTTACCGGAATATCCGTAGTAAACCATGCGACATAATCGCGCCCTCTGAAATTAAGTGTTGCTTTTTGGCAGCTATAAGATGATACAGTATCTGTAATGCCAGATATTTGCCACGGCAGGACACCGGTTTCATCTTCATATTTGAACCTGTCGCCGATTGCGTTTACATAATCCAGCACCGTAATATTATGAGTTGCTTTATCCTTGATCACCTGGTAACTTTCGCCTTCTGCGGCCTCAGAACTTATAGTCCCTGGCATATTCGACAAATCTTTGGCGAACTCCCCCTTTAATACATTGATGCTTTTTATTGTCTGAGGATCCATGTTTTTCATTCTTGCATTCAACATAGAATCCCTTCCCAGTCTCGCCGGATCGTAAAACCTGGACGCTTTAGTCCCAATATCAAGAACCATGGTATCAGACCGGAAGGCTTTTTTATCACCTGGCTTTGTTTTACTGAACACGTAATAGCACCGCAGGAAAGCGCTATCAATTACTTTCTTTTTCCCGGTATCCTGACCCGATACCGAAATATGTAAGCAGCAAAAGCAGGCAATAATTAATGATGGTTTCATGATGTGATAAATTTGAAAGGCAAATTACGTCTATATTTTTAGACAACAATGCAATGTTGAAAAGTTTGTTTTAAAATATAGACAACAAATTCTGCTTGATGGATTTTTAGCGATTTTTTTTCTCCTTTTCTGATCGCAAGTATGTGTTATTCATTTACAATAAAGAGCACGACAGTGTAAACGGGTTCATTTCAAATTGTTGCAGAGATTCTAAGGTTACCAACCTTGGAAATAGTATTTTTAAGTTTGGATTAACTTCTTAACGGTTGGCAACCTTTGCGACAAACGCGCATTGACAATAAAAAAAGAGTGCTAAAAAATGAATCCTTTTAATTTCATTGTCATTGATGAGTTTAAGTAGAATTGGAAATTACAGGAAATATAGAAAGTTATACCCTTGAACTTACACCGTAGAGGAAATAGTGAAATAGAGACAGGAAGTAGAAGAGGTAGTGCTTGATAAAGCCATCAGCCTGATCTCCCGCGATAAAGTTTTCACGAATGGAAATAAAACGATCGTTTGTGAGTGACCTTATTTTTGCTACAGGTTGGTAAGTCTAAAAATAAAATCTGCTTTATTTGTTTGTTTACTGTTTGAGTTTTCTTAAATGAGGATTTTTTATAAAGAGGCACAAGCATAACTATGCACAAAGAATCATTGCTACTAAGCTTGCGCCAATTGAGGGTAAATCTTCTTTTATTAAAATTCTTTAAATTGCAAAGTGACTATGTTTAAAAACTAACAAAATGAGTTATGAGCGATTTGCAACTTTCTATTCTATATAAATTAATTTCCATTGTAATTGGTTTCGTACTTATGTTATTTGGTTTCGTACTTATTAAGAAACGATACAACGAGAAGAATAATCAAAACTTATCAATTAGCTACGGGGGGCTAAAATTATTCTTGGAAAATTTTTCCACTGGGATAATGTTTTCTTTATTTGGAGCATTAATAATCATATTTTCTTTACTTAAGGGAATAGAAATACAATCACATTTGACATCACACAATAATAAAAATAGTAATTCCCTTAGGATTGATACAACAAGATTACCAGATTCTAAATTAGTGGATGCAGCAAAACCAATAAATAATGAAATCTATCATATTAATTTGGATTCTTTATATCATTTAGCTCAAAGTAACTTTCTTAATAAACAATATTTGACTACCTTAAAATATTTGTACTTTATAAAAGGAATATTACTATTTGAAAAAGAATCTATTGGGTTTAAGGAAATGGTTAATAAAAATATTAAGAGTTCAGAAGCTGAATTATCAGAAATATTAAATAAAAGGCAAGTAGTAGATTCTTTTGAAGAAACAAAATCTATAAAAATAAATAATGATAATAAAGATTCTATTAGGTAAAAGTGCATGTTTTATAATCCTTCTTTTTACAGTTCTATTTCCGCCTGTAAAAACTTACGCTCAAAATCAAGATATAGCCGAACAATTAATAAGTAATACTATCAAGATACAAGCATACAAAACTCTTCAATCAAATTCTTCAAGTAGTGGTACTGGTTTTTTTATGAATATGAAAGTTAATAATGATTTAATACCTGTTATTGTGACTAACATGCATGTTATAAAAGGATTTGTTAGAGGAGTAATAAAATTTAATCTTACATTAAATAACAAACCAGACTATGGAAAAATAGTAACTGTAAACCTGTCAAATTTTGAGCTTTTATGGATAAAACATCCTAATGAAGATTTAGCTATTTTGCCATTAGAACCAATAAAGAAAGCGATATTCCAAA
>DATCFI010000183.1:0-5519 GCA_036509585.1 Hanamia sp.
ATTCAAAACAACTTGCCTCGTCTTTAAATTGCCGATTAAATTTGATTGAGTTCACTCCTACAAATTTAAACTTTTTATCCATCGAGCTAAAATAGCTCTTTTTTAATTATTGGGTGGCCTAAACGTATATACCTATTAATCTTTAAAATAAAATAGTTATTTCGTTGTATCCCCTTTTTCCTTTTTAGGTTTCGGTATTGGCGGCACATTATTGATTATCGTGTTTGTACTTTCCTTTTCAGGTGGAGCTAACAACTGATGCTGTGCTGCGAAAAATTGCTCCATACCCTGTAAGCCTTGTAGCATCTGTTGCACTATTTGGTTTTCATAAGCCAACGGTGCCTGCCTATCGTCGTTAAGACTGTTGAAATACATGACTTGTTGTTCCAGGTCAGTACGCAATAGGCTAGAAACTTTCTTGGCTAAAGTGCTGTCCCCAGCCTTGTATGCAGCCATTAAGAATTGGTAAGATATCTGATCTTGCTGCTGCCTGCGCGAGGCCAGGCCATAAGGGAAATTCTGTTGCAGCATATTTTTATCACATCGTTCTAATAAATTTCTGGCTTCTTCTTTCTTTCCATTATCTGAAAGGTAAGTTGCTATCTGTGCATATTGCATTCTAAGCGTATTCAAATGCCTCCTGTTTTCTTCATCAAAATAAACGCCCGGGACGTTGGCATTTCCGAAAGCAAATTTTTTCATCATTACATCGTAAGCCCATTCGCCATTTACTTCACTATTCTTTACGGGTACTAGTCTGTAGGTAAGGCCATCGGTTCTCAGGTACTGTTGGAAGCCTAAGTCACCGTAAGGCGAAGTGAAATAAATAGGCCGCTTCCATTTGTTAGCTGCAATAATATTGAGTATAGCGCTCTCATTTTTCATCAGCGCGTTTTTAGGAATCGTAAAATCAACTTCGCTCAAAACAGTATCACCCGCATTCACCGTTCCGTTTTGCCTTACCAAATTAGTATCAACAGGTATTTTTACGTTTTTGGTAGGAAATATATTAAGGAAGTCATCATTGTTTTGATACATTCTTGTAGGATCATCACTGCCTGCGTAATCTTTCATCATCGTATATAGATCCATTGGTTTGCTTTGATCCACTTTTGCGCCAGGCAAATCAGGGAAAAAGTAAATCGCATCTCTGTTGCTTCCTATTATTTGGTCAGCATTCCAGATAACCGGTATCGGAGCGCTTTTGTTAACGGCATAACGAAGCTGATTGATGTACCAGTCGGTGCCCAACAAGCTCGAATTGATCACTCTTATATCTCGTCTTATTCCCAGCACTTCCTGGTCGAACCAAAGCGGGTAAGTATCATTGTCACCAAAGGTTATTAAAATGGCGTTTGGCGCACAGCTTTGTAAATAATCCAGAGCTATGTCTCTTGGCAAGGTTTTATGGCTGCGGTCATGATCGTTCCATTCCTGGCTGCCCATTATCACAGGCACAGCTAAAAAGCACAATCCGGCGGCGGCATAATTGGACATGCTTCCCTTCATATATTTATCAAAAATCTCTTTCACGTACATCACGCCAATCCCAATCCACATGGCGAATGCGTAAAAAGAACCTACATATGCGTAATCCCGTTCGCGCGGCTGATTACCCGCCTGGTTCAGGTAAACTACAATGGCAATTCCTGTGAAGAAAAACAGTAAACCAACAATTAAACCGTTTTGTTTATCTTTTTGATATTGATAAATGAGGCCAAGAATACCGAGTAATAATGGCAATGCAAATAGCCTGTTGTGAGATTTATTTTCTTTCAATGTATCAGGCAATTTACTCTGATCACCGAGACGGGCATTATCCCAAAAAGGTATCCCGGTAATCCAGTTACCATCGCGCACATTACCCATATCGATCCCCTGCAAATCATTTTGTTTCCCTGCAAAATTCCACATAAAATATCTCCAATACATCCAGTTGAGCTGATAGCTGAAAAAGAAGCTAATGTTATCGGCCATCGTGGGCTTATCAAGATATTTCCCGGTCTTGGGATCTTTAGCTATACCGGCAAAATTTGCGTAATAATCGGCGTGTCCCTGGTCGTTACTATTATCCCACATACGCGGGAAAAAATGAAGATCAGATGGGTCATATACGGTTTGGACCTGTTTTCCTTTCTTTAAATATTTTTTTTTTCCTTTTACGTAGGTATCCACATATTTTTGATCAGTAGGCTCATCCGTAAAATCCTGCCCTTTTAAAATTGGCCAATCGCCATACTGCTCACGGCTTAAATATCCTTCAAGACTTAAAGGGTTATCTACATTAAACATATCTACTGCAGGATCTGCAAGTGAACGGATCATAGTAGTATAATAAGAACTGAAGCCAAGCAAAACAAAGGCAAAACTCCACATTGCAAGTCTTAAAAAATTCCAGTTTTTTCTTTTAGCGAGTCTAATCAGGAAATAGATAATGGCCGCCAATAAAACAAAGAAAAAAGTAAATCCTGTGAAGAACGGAAGGTTGAAGCTGTTGGTGAAAAGTATGTCAAAATCGGAGGCAAGTTTAATTGTCCATTGTATCATTGGCACTTGCACAATGCCAGTGATAACGCATGCGGCAATAAACGCCCGCACGGTTCCCCATTTGGTTACATTATATCTTTTGAAATAATACACCATGACAATGGCCGGAATAGTAAGAATAGGTAATAAATGTACGCCCACTGCGAGCCCTACCAGGTAAAAGATTAATATTAGCCACTTATCAGCAGGCGTAAAATTTCCTTTTACTCCACGCAGTTGTTCATTGGTAACGGCTTGTTCCCATTTAAGTGCTGCCCAAAATACCAGGGCGGTAAAGAAAGAAGAACTCGCATAAACTTCTGATTCTACTGCGCTATACCAGAATGAATCACTAAAAGTATAAGCCAGGGCTCCTACCACGCCTGCAGCCATTATGGTAAAAATCTGGCTGTTGGTTAACGGAGCGGAATTGTTTTTCTCATAAATTCTGCGGGCAAAATGCGTAATAGACCAGAATAAAAACAGGATAGTAAATCCACTCATCAGGGCGCTCATTATATTCAGACCGTGAATAGCGTTGTTCGGATCGGAAAAAGGGATCATGAACAATCTTCCGATGAGGATAAATAGAGGAGCTCCGGGCGGATGCGGAATTTGTAGTTTATACGCGCTGGAAGCAAATTCGCCGCAATCCCAAAAACTGCCACTGGCTTCCATAGTTAAAAGATAGACGATAGTAGCGATGAGGCCAATAGCCCATCCGGTAATGTTGTTAATGCGTTTAAAGCTCATGTTGTGGATTTAAAATAAACGGGGCAAATATAAAGCTATGATTGCTACAATTCTGTGTGCTGATTTTTTTTTATGCAAAGGATTGTTAATTTGTTTTCTTTTTTGAAATGTCCTGAGTAGTCGAGTTTGCTTGTGGTCTCCTATTTATCTATAACAATAAATTTTATGAATGCGGCTTCTTAATCTAATTTTGCGGTTTTTATTGTAAAAATCAGCAAACTTTCTAATTGAGAAAAGCATTCCTTCAATTGCATGTTGCCGTGTTATTAGCGGGCTTTACTGCTATTCTTGGGAAATTGATCGCATTAAATGAGGGACTTCTTACTTCGTATAGAATGTTTTTAAGTGCTTTGATAGTTGGCTTGTTTTTATTTTTTAAAAAAGAGCTGCGGATACTTTCATTAAAAAATACGATGCAACTTTTTGGCATTGGCGTTATCATTTCGTGCCACTGGGTGCTATTTTATGGAAGCATCAAATATTCTAATGTGTCTGTTGCGGTAACGTGTTTGTCAACGATAGGATTTTTTACGTCATTTTTTGAGCCTTTAATTATGAGAAGGAGAATTGACTGGACGGAGGTATTGCTCGGATTGCTGGTAGTAGCTGGTATATATATGATCTTTAATTTTTATCCCCAATACAAAACCGGAATTATTTTCGGAATTATTTCGGCCATGCTGGCCAGTATTTTCCCGATAATCAACAAAAAAATATTAAATGATTTTTCGCCTAACACTGTTACGCTTTATGAAATGACCGGAGGTTTTTTAGCTCTTTGCTTTATTCTTCCTTTTTACTTGCATTTTTTCCACGCGAAATATTTTATTCCTACATCTTCTGATTTTTGGTGGTTATTAGTTTTAGCCGGTGTGTGCACGGTCTATGCTTTTAATTTAAGCCTGGAGGCATTGAAACATATTTCTGCTTTTACTACTAATCTTACTTACAATTTTGAACCTATTTATTCTATCGTACTGGCGTTCATCATTTTTAAAGAGAATCAATTCTTAGGCTTGGGCTTTTATTTGGGCTTCTCCTTAATTTTGCTGGCAATATCTCTCCAAATGATGCGCATTTACCAGGATAAGAAAAACGGACGATTGGTAAATAAAACAGGAATATAGATTATTTGTCCATTAGCTGATCAATAGAATTTCTTCTATTTTCTATGTTCGGAAGAACTTATAAATAATGAATTTTTGAAGAAACTTTTGCAAAAGCTTCAAACATCTTTGTTACTCCGCAGTATTTCTCCTGCGATAGGTTTACTGCTTTTTCTACTTTGGATTCATCATTTTTATCAACTTTGATTGTGTAATGCACTACTACCTCATCATACACCTTAGGTTCGGTTTCAGTAAGGCGGCCATCAACTTTTATTGACAACTCAGAAAAATCAACACGCATCTTGTTTAAAATGCTTACTACGTCCAGACCTGTACATCCCGCCAATGCAGTCAGCATAAGTATCTTCGGCCGGGTACCAATATTTTTTCCTCCACTTGCCTCGTCTGTATCTATTTCTATAGAATGCCCGTTTACATCGGCGGTAAAGTTCTTTCCGCTTTTGAAAACTGCATTGATCGTATTAACTGCCATTATTGTATTTTAAATTAGAGATTAAGGCCAAATTTACAGGTTTTACAAATAGTTATTTACGCCATTAGAAATTTGCTGTGAACTCATAGCACCTGATTGTCTCCACAACACTTTCCCTTCCTTAAAAAGGATCAGCGTTGGAACGCCCTGGATATTATATTGCTGAGCTGCAGCCTGGTTTTTGTCGATGTCAATTTTGATCACCCGTAGCTTGCCAGTATTATTTTGGGCAAAACGTTTTAATTCGGGCGCCATTTGTTTGCATGGTCCACACCAGGTAGCATGAAAATCAACCAATACCGGTTGTTTGCTGTTTATCAAATCTTTAAATGTTTCCATATCTTTTGATTATCATAAATTATGCCCATTTGAAAAAGTGTAAATTTTGTCATAAGCCTGTGGCTTTGTCAAGTTTGACTGTTCCGTCTGGCTTAGAAAATAGTCCGGAAAAATTCGGATCTTGTGCCCGGTAAAATTTAAAAAGCCCGAAATAAGTTAATAGAATAAAGCGCTTTGGTCGTGACGATCTGAATAACCAGGCCAATTCGTCCAAAGTGCATCGGTTGAAAGAAACTAAAACCAGCTTTTCGTTTCTGACTTCTAACAAATTGTAAGATGGCAAGCATTTTTATTGAAGA
>DATCFI010000184.1:0-18872 GCA_036509585.1 Hanamia sp.
AAGAAACGCCATTGTTCAGGCCCACTGCCATCATAGGGCAATTATGAAAATAGACAGTGAAGAAAAGTTATTAAAAAAGATAGGGCTCGATTACCAGGTTTTGGATTCAGGATGTTGTGGAATGGCCGGTTATTTCGGATACCTGAAGGGCGATAAATACGAGGTGTCTGTTAAAGCCGGAGAGCGAGTTTTGTTGCCTGCGGTCAGAGGTGCAGACAGTAAAACGCTCGTCATCAGCAATGGATATAGCTGCCGCGAACAAATAGAACAATTGACCGACAGAGAAGGTATGCACATCGCCCAGGTATTACAAATGGCCTTGCATGAAAATGGCGAATCTGAAGATAATGCTGATGCATTTCCAGAAAGAAAATATGTAGATGGGATGAAATTACATTCTGTGGGTCTCACTGCAAAGCGAGCAACGGTAATGGTTTCATTGATTGGGTTGGTAGCAGTGAGCTGTTTATTGCTGGCAAAAAAAAGAAATAAAAGAGTTAAAAAGTATCACTGATGGCGAGAGGAGAGAAAAATAAGAAAGTAGTTTAAAAGTTGGTTTACTGTTAAGCGCATTTGTTCATAAAAAAACATTCGACATGTTTATATTTTATAATGGTTACTACTTCGGAGGGATGCACATTATTTGGTGGATCATCTGGATACTTTTTATCCTCTGGGTTTTTGTTACACCTTTCTTTTATGGTAGTGTAAGAAATAGAGACACCGCTTATGATATTCTCAGGAAGCGATTTGCAGCAGGAGAAATAACCAAAGAAGAATACCAGGAAGCTAAAAAGGTTCTTGAAGATAAGTTTAATAAAAGCAAAGTGTAGTGGATTAATTTTCATTTACTCTTAATTCGTAAGAATGGCATTCTGACTAAATTAACTTTTTAAAAAATAGAAAATGGCAAAAGAAAAAAGCACATTCAAAACAATACCTGATGGTACGCCAGTAACCTGGCATTACAGAAGCGCCATAGGGCATGGAACCGTGATAGGTATCCATAAAATGGGTACTAACGCAGACAACACAATGTACTCTATTAAAGAAACAGACCATCATCCGGGCGAACCTGACGTTTTGCATCATACTGGAAAGGCGCTATCCATAGTACATAAGGATAAATAAAAAATTGGTTTGTCTTTTATCAACTATTTAAAATGATTGAGCTATGTTCTATTATAATAATTATTGGGGAATGAATTTTTTCTGGTGGATAATTTGGATAATTTTCGTGATTTGGATTTTTACAAGGTGGGGTCGCGGACACACGAGAGACACATCTTATGATATCCTCAGAAAACGGTTTGCTTCCGGGGAGATAACTAAAGAAGAATACCAGGAGGCGAAGAGAATTCTTGAAGAAGACTTTCAAAAAATTTCCAGAGAGAACAAAGTGTAAACATTGGGTAAAAAAGTAAAAGAAATGATTATGAACAACGGTGAAAATTTTTCACAAAAGATAGGAACAGCCATTGGTACCGGTCTCATAGCGGGATTAGCAGGCACGTTTGCAATGACCGTTTCCCAAATGATAGAAATGAAAATTACCGGACGTGAAGGAAGTGATACGCCTGCGAATGCAGTACGGGAAGTGCTTGACATTAAGCCGGTAACTGAAAGTAAATCTAAAAAAGTTTCTAACGACGTGCATTGGGTTTATGGAACCAATTTAGGAGTTGTGCGTGGCGCGTTTAGCCTTGCTGGGTTAAGAGGATGGGCCGCGACTGCTGTTCATTTTGTTTCAATATGGGGAGGGGAAATGATGCTGCTGCCTGCCTTAAGAGTAGCACCGCCGGTTACAAAAGAAAGCCCTAAAAGCATAGCAATAGATGGATTGCATCACTTGGTGTATGCTGTTGCAGCAGGCATTGTATTCGATTCTATCAATAAACAAAAGCCCTGCGAAAGAATAGTAAAAAATTGTACTTCAAACAAAAAAAGAAAGAAATGAAAAAAGACTTTAAAGGAAAGACAGTAGTAATCGCGGGAGCCTCTGCAGGTTTGGGAAGAGCGATGGTTAGGGAATTTGCAAAACACGGAGCCAATGTAGGAATGATCGCACGAGGAATGGACGGCTTGAGAGCGGCAAATGACGAGGTTCAAGAGTTGGGTGGTCATGGCTATATAGCACAAGCGGACGTGTCTAACGCAGAAGAAGTAGACGACGCGGCGCAGAAAATAGAAGATCATTTTGGAACAATTGATGTCTGGATAAATAACGCCATGGTAAGTGTCTTCGGGCCTTTTAAAAAAATGGAAATGAAGGATTTTGAACATGTTACTGATGTTACCTATCTCGGCCAGGTGTACGGAACTTCAGCAGCGCTAAAAAGAATGATCCCCAAAGACAAAGGAACTATTATTTTAATTGGGTCTGCATTAGCTTATCGCGGTATTCCGTTGCAGTCTGCTTATTGTGGCTCCAAACATGCGATTCATGGCTTTTTTGAATCGTTGCGTAGCGAATTGATTCACGACAAAAGCAATATTAAACTGAGCATGGTTCAAATGCCTGCCATGAACACCACTCAATTTGGTTGGGTAAAAAGTTATTTAAAAAACAAACCCAAACCAATGGGCAGAATTTTTGAACCTGAGGTAGCTGCCAAAGCGGTCGTGGATGTAGCAAGGAACCACCAACGGGAATTGTATGTAGGCTATCCGACTGTGGAAACCATATGGGGAAACAAAGTATTACCCGGGTACCTGGATAATTATCTTGCAAAAACAGGATTCAAAGGTCAGCAAACCAATCAACCGGAAGATGCTGACAGGCAAAATAATTTATGGCAGCCTGTTCCCGGAGATCATGGCGCACGCGGACCTTTCGCCGCCGAATCCTGGAATTCCAGTCCTGAAGTGTGGATGGCTACTCATAAAAAAACAACATTGGGAATGCTTGCAGGTCTTGCAATGGGCGTAACTGCCGCAGTTATTTTAAAAAATAGAAACTAATCAAAATAAAATGGCAATAGGAAAAAAAATATGGGCAATTGCAGAAGGATATATTCCGGGCTACAGTAATGGGCCGCCGCCCGACTTTATAAGTCATGAAGCGGCATGCATTTTAAACACGTGTGATGGTTCCCGCACGACGAACAAAACATATGCGGTTTAATAATTTGACCGACCCGCAACCGGTTCCTTTAGAAACCAATTATTCCAGTGTTTTTATCTCAGACCAGCCGATTGTATTACAATATACCCGGTTGGATTCAAGACAAAATGCGAATGCTTTAATAACAACGATAGCTTACACGGAATAAAACCTGTGAGGTTTTCAAAGCAATAAACGAACCCCGCCTGGCTATGTCATTCGGACAAGAAATAATATGGATTTTAAATTAAAAAATAATGATGAGCAGAAAACGTACAGAGAAGTTAATGGCTGGGTATTTAAACAGAGAGATGGATATCGACTCAGCGATTCCACTAATAAAAATATAAATTAATTTTATGTCGAATAACAGAACACCTCCCGGTGCGCCAGGGGGTTCACCCCGCTGGACATCGAGCGCCAAATCCGGACTCGGAAAATCTTTTGACGGTTCATCAAACGTCATATTTACCCTAAGTTACGGTATTTTGGATGAAATATATTATCCGAGTGAAGATATCGCCAGTACCAGGGATATGGAATTTCTTGTTACCGACGGCAAGGATTTTTTTTCGGAAGAGAAACGAGACACCGATCATTCCATTGAATGGATTGGGGACGGCATTCCGGCTTTTAAAATTGTAAATACCTGCAAAGAAAAAAGATACACGATTGAAAAGGAAATCATAACGGATCCCTGGAGAGAAACCGTATTGCAAAGAGTACGATTCAAAGCAACCAAAAAGGGCGATAAAACTAAGTATAAAATCTTTTTACTATTAGCGCCGCATCTAAACGATAAAGGGGGAAATAATGACGGGTGGATAGCAGATTATAAGGGAATTCCCATGCTGTTTGCCAACCGCAACGGCATTACGCTGGCAGTTGCCTGTTTCTATGCAGACTTTATCAAAAGATCCGTCGGTTATGTAGGCACTTCAGATGGATACACGGACATACAACAGCACAAAACAATGGAATGGCAGTATTCAGAAGCTCACATTGGAAATGTAGCCCTTACCGCCGAAATTGATATTTCGAAAACACAGGAGTTTGTAATAGCCATAGGCTTTGGCGTAAAACAAGAAGATGCAGCGCACCATGCGTGGGCAAGTTTATTGGATGGCTATGATACCGCCAGAGAAGCGTATATCAACGGCTGGAAAAAATTTCAAGAAAAGCTACATAGTGTAAGATCAGATAAAAATACAATTGGTAAACATTTTCGTACGAGCGCTGCCGTTTTAAACATACATCTGTCTAAAAAATTTCCCGGTGGTGTAGTCGCCAGTCTTTCCATACCATGGGGAGAAGCAAAAGGAGACAGCGATAAAGCCGGTTATCACCTGGTGTGGCCGAGGGATTTGGTAGAGACTTCAGGTGGCTTTGTAGCTTTAGATTCAAAAGATGAAGCGATCCAAATACTCAACTACCTGATGGCTACACAGGAAGCTGATGGTAAATGGAGTCAGAATTTGTGGTTGGGCGGAAAGCCGAATTGGACCGGTTTGCAAATGGATGAAATTGCTTTGCCAATTGTTTTGGTAGATAAATGTTTTCATGATAAAAAAACCAGCCCGGAAAGATTAAAAAGATATTGGCCCGGATTAAAAAAAGCACTTTCTTTTTTAATCATTCACGGCCCTTATACCCAACAAGACCGGTGGGAAGAAGAACCAGGATTAACCGCCTTTACCTTAGCAACAGAAATAACCGCTTTGTTAAGCGCAGCACATCTTGCAGAAATAGATAAGGATGCGAAAATGGCGCAATATTGCCGCGAAACTGCAGATTACTGGAATGAACAAATTGAAAAATGGACTTACGTTACTGATACACCACTTTCAAAAGAGGTAGGCGTAGATGGGTATTATATGCGCACCAATAATACGCAGCAGCCGGCTGAGGAGGTAAAAAATAATGTGCTAAAAATAAAGAACCGCAACGAAGATAACGGCAAAATGCATTTATGGGAATTGATTTGCGTCGATGCTTTGGCCCTGGTAAGATTTGGTTTGCGCGCAGCTGACGATCCTAAAATATTAAATACCATAAAAGTAATTGATGCAAAATTAAAAGTAGATACACCCAACGGACCTTGCTGGCATCGCTATGCAAATGACGGGTATGGTGAGGATGAAAATGGGAATCCATTCTCAGGCAATGGTAAAGGAATAGGAAGAGCGTGGCCATTATTAGCCGGCGAACGGGCACATTATGAAATAGCTGCAGGCAATATGCCATACGCAAAAGAGATCCTAAAATCAATGGATAAATTCGCTAACAACGGTCTCTTCTCTGAGCAAATTTGGGATACAAATGATATTCCTGAAAAAGAATTATTTTTCGGCCAACATTCCGGTTCCGCGATGCCTTTGGTCTGGGCTCATTCTGAATATATTAAACTGTGCAGCTCCATAAAAGACAAGAAAATTTTTGACAGATCAGATCACAATGTGGACAGGTATATTAAAAATAAAGCAACATGTGCTTTTGTGGTTTGGCGATTTTCATGGCCTTGTAAAAATATTCCGAAGAACAAAAATCTCAGGATCGAATTACTTGCAGTAGCAAATGTACATTGGTCTTTGGACAACTGGAAAACATGCCATGATACGGAAACCTCGGATACAAAATTAGGAATCCATCTCGTGGACATTGATTTAAAAAAATCCCTTTCTGAGGAAATACAGTTTACCTTTTTCTGGAAAAAGGCCAATCATTGGGAAAATAAAAATTACCAGGTTCCTATTTTGAAAAAATAATTTCCCGGGTCCGAAGAAAATAAAAATGATAAAAAAAGAATGAGTTTGAATGATGATATTCCGTTTGGCAGCAGTTCCAACCCATCTTCATGGAGCAAAAGAGTGCCGCTTTTAATACTGGCGTCAGTTGGCTTTCTGATTGCTTTATATTTAGGTTTGTATCAGCTCCATGTTTTTGAAAATGTCTGGGAACCTTTTTTTGGAAATGGAACCAACGCAGTTGTAAAGTCTTCGTTTTCCCGTTCACTTCCTATTCCAGACGGGCTTATAGGAGCGTTTGGCTATTTATGCGATATCGTTTTAGTTTCCATCGGTGATCATGTGAGGTGGAAAACAAAACTGTGGATTGTAATTTTATATTCGATTCTTGTTGGGATGATGGGATTCGTAAGCATTTTACTAATTATACTTCAGCCTGTTGTTTTGCATACATGGTGCACTTTGTGCCTTGCCTCCGCTGTTCTTTCCCTCAGCATGGTAATACCCGCGATGCAGGAATTATCGGCTTCCCTGCACTTAATAAAAGCCAAACGAAGTAGCGAAACATTTTGGGAAGCGGTCAGGGAAAATTAGCCAGGTTCGTCGTTGGAGAAATTAAATAAGGGAAAGCAAAACCCAAATTTTTAATTTCTTTTTTATACTTTGCGCCAACAGTAAAGCAATCTGCCTACTGGCAAAGGCAAGTAAAAACGGGTGATTTATATTTTGCGAATAGTGGGCTTCATCGGTTTGAGAAACAACTTTGGCAATTTAAGAACGTTAAAACAAAACAAATTAACCGTCAATTAAAAATAATAGTCTATATTCAAAATCCTCTCAACATTAAAAAAATTCAATGATCGATCTTTTTGGCGCTCCTAAAATTAATCTTGACAACCTCGAGCAATTAACTGCTAAATCTCCTAATATTATTATTTGGGCAGCGCCCGTGATGTTTTTCTTTGTTTTAATAGAATGGTATGTCTCCTACCGGCAGCAAAAAAATATTTACAATAAAAAAGAAACAGTTGCCTCTATCCTTGTGGGGCTTGGAAATGCGTTTGTGTCTTTTCTCTTGAAAGCAGTTTTGTTATTAGCCGTGGTTTTTGTGTATAATCTTGTTCCGTGGCGCATGTCTTTTAACTGGTGGACGTTCATTCCTTGCTATATTATCTTTGACTTTTGTAGCTATTGGGCTCATAGAGTGTCACACATACAGAGGTTTTGGTGGGCTACGCACGTGCCACATCATAGCGCAGAAGACTACAACCTTACGGTTTCTTTTCGACTAAGTTGGGTACAACACATCAAGATTATTTTTTTTATTCCCGCGGCCTTATTCGGATTTCATCCTATCATTTTTTTTGTTACCAACCAGATCGCTGTACTATTCCAGTTTTGGGTACACACAGAATATATTAAAAAACTTCCCAAATTTATAGAGTATGTTTTTGCCACGCCTTCCAATCATCGCGTGCATCACGGATCGCAGGAGAAATATATCAACAAAAACTATGGTGCCACCTTTATCCTATGGGATCGTATGTTTGGTACTTTTGAACCTGAAGGAGAAAAGGCTGAGTATGGGCTTACGCACCCGCTTCCAAATAAAGGAAATCCAATTTATGTCAACTTTCATGAGTTTATTGATATATGGCATGACGTAAGCAAGGCAAAAGGATTTAAAAGAAAATTTTTCTTCCTTTTTGGTAATCCAATTGCTGTGGCCAGATATAAAGATAAAGAGAGTGAAAATCTGCCTGATATCGCTATTCAAAAAAAATCAATAGCAAGAAATGCCGGAATTTCAAATATTAGACGGGTGGTAGCTGAATAGAAATTTCATTTTCAATTCAGGAACGTTTAATGGCACGAATGACGACTATGTTTAACAATTAATTACCTGATAGAATCATCAAAAAATTTCCATGTTACTAAACTTTTAATTCTAAGCTGGTTTTTCAATCTCAAACTGACCGAATTCAGGGAAATTCTTAACTTTGCGCATTAAATAATTTGTTATGATAAAAACAGGCAATACGGTGGTAAGTATTTATACCGAAATGACCCCTAATCCAGACACAATGAAGTTTGTGGCCAATAAACTTTTATACCCGGGCAAGAGCGTGGATTTTCAGAGTGAAGAGACAGCATCCGCTTCGCCGCTGGCTATGCAGTTGTTTGCGTTCCCCTTTATAAAAGCGGTTTTCATCGCTAGTAATTTTGTAACCCTTACCAAAACTGATGAAACCGAAGACTGGCAGGATGTAATTCCTTCAGTGAAACAATTTTTGAAAGAATATCTTGAAGAGGGCAATGAGATTATTAATGAAGAGGAACTCGCAAATAGGAAAACAGAAAGTACAAACATAGTGAGCGCGGATGATGACGACGTAGTAAAGAGAATAAAAGAATTACTGGAAAATTATGTAAAGCCTGCAGTTGAAATGGATGGTGGCGCCATACAATTTTTAAGTTATGATAACGGAACGGTGAACCTAATGATGCAGGGAAGCTGCAGTGGGTGCCCTTCTTCAATGATCACCTTAAAAGCAGGAATTGAAGGAATGATGAAAAGAATGATTCCGGAGGTGAAGGAGGTGGTAGCCGAATCAAAATAATAAGATTTGGAATTTCTGTTCCACGTTGTAAATTAAGTTTAAAGCATTCCTTTTCAGGGGTGCTTTTTTTATATGTTAACATCACCCCAGAAGCAGTGAACAAACAAATAGACTCTTTTTTTATTTTAAATCCGACAAAGATTTCTCAAGTGAAAAAGCAGCTTATGAAGCTGCTTTTTAAGAATGATTTATTTTCGTATTTAAAGAAGTTAATGAATACCGTGCATTTTCTTAATTAATGTTTTGTTCAGTCCAAACATAATTAAGCCCGCCAGAATCGGAAGAATAGTAAAGATCATAAAGAAGATTGAGATAGAGTACTGTTGAGTTATACTATCTATGAGGCTTCCCGTAAATCCAGCCAATGTATTTGCGATGAAAGTAGCTACAAACCAAATTCCAAACATCAATCCCACGATTTTCACTGGCGAAAGTTTACTGATGTAAGATAATCCTACCGGTGAAACACAAAGCTCACCCATGGTATGAAAAAGATAGGCAAGGATTAACCACACCATACTTACAGAAGCTGTTTGAGCGCCCCGTGCGATAGGTAATCCCCCATAGGCAAGAATGGCAAAGCCAATACCGAGCAAAATCAATCCTATTCCGAATTTTACCGGGCCTGACGGATTGAGTTTGCTTTCCCATATTTTAGAAAATAATGGTGCAAGCGCGATGATGAAAAATGAATTTAGAATTCCAAACCATGAAGCGGGCACTTCGGCCACCGGAGCTGTAAATTCTTTGTCCAACATCCAGAAAATTAGCCCCTAGATAATTACAAAACTTATTCCCAGGAAGATATTAGACAGCGCATATTTTTTGAAAGTCTTTTTAAAAAGATTGATGAGCACAATGGTGAGAATGATCATCGGAACAACCACCAGGAGTGAATTTGCCCACCTAAAAATGGAAGCGCTGTTACCCGATAACACCCGGTTGGTATAATCTTTTGCAAAAATCGTCATGGAGCCACCAGCCTGTTCAAATGCCATCCAGAAAAAGATGGTAGAAATGGAGAAAACAAGGATCACGATGATTCTGTCCCGGATAATTTTTTTAGACAAATGGCTTTCTTCGGCTAATTCTTCGGTTACCGGATTTTCGTGCGGATTTATTTTAGAAAGCGCTTCTTCTTTTTTGGGCGAAAGCCCTATTGACCCAAATATTTTTTGAGCAAATGCAAATTGAAGCATTCCAAGAAACACGAAGATGCCCGCCAATCCAAATCCATAACTCCACCCAATTTTTTCGCCGATATAGCCACACAATAAAATGCCGAGAAATGCACCGGCATTAATTCCCATATAAAAAATTGTGTAAGCCGAATCCTTTTGTGCTCCTTCATTGCTGTATAATTGTCCCACAATCGAAGAAATATTTGGTTTAAATAACCCATTACCAATAATAAGGCAGACAAGACCTGTATAAAAAAAAGCGTGCGTTTCTGCTGCCATACACGCATGGCCGATCGTCATAATTAAAGCACCCAGAATGACCGCCTTTCTGTAGCCTGTGAATTTATCCGCTATCCATCCGCCGATGATTGGCGTCAAATAAACCAAACCTGTATAAACTGCATAAAGCTGAAGCGCTTCTTTTCTGTCCCATCCCCAGCCACCACCAGTTAAGGAGGTCACAAGAAACAGCACTAATAAAGCGCGGATTCCGTAGTAACTAAACCTTTCCCACATTTCCGTAAAGAATAAAATGAATAGCGCGGGTGGGTGCCCTTTTTGTTCAATGGCTTGTTGCATTTAGTTTTGAATTTTATAATGAAAAATAATTTTCTTTAAGAGTTTGTAAAATACAGGATAAATATCAAATAACCTCCCATTGCATGCGGCGAATTCCAGGCCGGATTTTTAGGATAATAAAACGGTAAGTTTCATAACTTGCCAACTCTTTTTTAATCGTTTAAAATAACAAAATTTTGAAAATTCTTATTCTCGGTTCTGGTGGCAGGGAACACGCCTTTTGCTGGAAAATAAGCCAAAGTACATTATGTGACCAATTATTTATTGCACCCGGAAACACTGGTACTGCACAGTTCGGAGAAAATATACCAATTGATTTCAATGATTTTGAACGAATAAAAGAGGTATGTATTAGCAAGGAAATAGAAATGGTGGTGGTGGGTCCTGAAGAACCTTTGGTGAAAGGCATTTATGATTTTTTTAAAAACGATGATTTTTTAAAAAATATTATCATCACAGGGCCTTCCACATTCGGAGCACAATTAGAAGGAAGCAAAACTTTCGCAAAAGACTTTATGCAAAGGCATCAGATACCAACGGCAAAATATGGAGAATTTAGTGTTGCAAATTTTGATAGCGGATTGGAATATATAAAAAGTCATCCGTTGCCTATTGTATTAAAGGCAGACGGACTGGCTGCCGGAAAAGGTGTCATTATTTGTAATACCCGTGCAGAGGCAATGGATGAATTTGAATTGATGATACAGCAATCAAAATTTGGTGATGCGGGAAAAAAAGTGGTAGTTGAAGAATTTTTAGATGGAATAGAAATGAGTGTTTTTGTTCTTACGGATGGAAAAAATTATGTGTTGTTGCCAGAAGCAAAAGATTATAAAAAAATCGGTGAGGGCGACAAAGGATTAAATACAGGCGGAATGGGTGCAATAAGCCCTGTGCCTTTTGCAACGGAACATTTTATGCAAAAAGTAAAAGATAAAATAATAGAGCCAACCATAAATGGATTTCAGCAGGAAAAAATTGATTACAAAGGATTTATTTTTTTTGGTTTGATTAAAGTAGGTGAAGAACCAATGGTCATTGAATACAACTGCCGGATGGGTGATCCTGAAACTGAAGTGGTGTTGCTTCGTTTAAAAAATGACCTGGTAGAATTATTCGTTGCGATGGATGAGCAGAAGCTGGATGAGCACACAATTGAAATCAACAAAGATATGGCAGCAACGGTGGTGGCAGTAAGTGGCGGTTACCCGGAAGAATACCAAAAAGGAATACCAATCAATTTTGCTTATCTGGAAAATCCTGTGGCAATTAAGCACATTGATGAAGATGGCGGAGTCGTGGTTTTTCATGCAGGTACTAAGCAAGTGAATGATCAGGTAGTCACCAACGGAGGCAGGGTGTTGGCCGTTTCGTCTGTTGCAGGCTCCCTGGGTGATGCGATAGAACTTTCAAAATCGATATTAGAAGAAATATATTTTGAAGGCATGTATTACAGGAAAGATATTGGGTATGAGTTTGTAGATTGAATTTTTCTGAAAGATATTATTAGCTGTAAACGCCTGTCCGGCTTTGACGGGAAGTTTTGTGAAGGATTTACAATTCGAGCCTTATGCAGTCTGGCATTGACTTCGCCAGGTTAAATCAAAAACCAAAATCTGCGAAAATTATTCATTTACTGTGGTGTAAACATCTGCTGTCGAAAGTCTTATCCTGCATTTATTTTTGCTCCCAACTTTCAAAATTCAAAAATCACTGATATAAATAATTTTCACTTTAAAACAATTTGCAATTTTTAATTGCGTTCATATAAAAACCTTCAATAGTAAAAGGTTGTAATTCCAAATTATTTCCACAACTTTGCGGGCATTAGTAATTTTTCAATACCTCAAATAAAACATGGGACTTTTTAATTTTTTCACGCAGGAAATTGCCATTGATCTTGGTACTGCCAATACCCTTATAATTCATAATGATGTAGTGGTTGTAAATGAACCTTCCATTGTAGCACTGGATCGAAACAATCCCAAAAACATCTTGGCGGTGGGTAAAAAGGCACTGATGATGCATGAAAAAACCCATGAAAGTATCCGCACTGTTCGTCCGCTAAAAGATGGTGTAATTGCTGATTTCAACGCTGCTGAATTGATGATCCGTGAGATGATCAAAAAAATATACGCTAAAAAACCTTTATTTCCTCCAAGCTGGCGCATGATGATTTGCATCCCAAGCAGCATTACCGAAGTAGAAAAACGTGCGGTAAGAGATAGTGCAGAACAGGCAGGTGCCAAAGAAGTTTATCTTTTGCATGAGCCTATGGCAGCGGCTTTGGGTATTGGTATTGACGTAGAAGAACCGGTTGGAAATATGATAATTGATATTGGAGGTGGAACTACAGGAATTACGGTAATCGCATTGGCTGGTATAGTTTGTGATCAATCCATCAGGGTGGCAGGCGATGAATTTACTGCAGATATTATGGAAGCTTTGCGCCGCTATCACAGTCTTTTGATTGGTGAACGCACTGCCGAGCAAATAAAAATTCAGATAGGCGCGGCAATGAAAGACATTGATAATCCTCCGGATGATATGCCGGTTAATGGCCGTGACTTGGTAACAGGAATTCCTAAACAAATAATGGTAAGCTACCAGGAAATAGCCGAAGCGCTCGATAAATCTATTTTCAAAATAGAAGAAGGAATATTAAAAGCATTGGAAACTACGCCGCCCGAACTCGCCTCAGATATTTATAGAAGAGGCTTATACCTTACCGGCGGCGGCGCTTTGCTTCGCGGTTTGGATAAAAGATTGGCTGCGAAGATTAAATTACCTGTTCACATTGCGGACGATCCGTTAAAAAGTGTGGTTCGTGGTACGGGTCTTGCCCTGAAACATTATGACAGGTATCCTTTTGTGATGAGATAATTTTTTGAAATATTAATCGGTCTAATGGTTTTTACTTCAATGAATATTAAATTTGCAGGATAAATATTTTGAATTCCATTAAATCGCTGTTTTTTACTGCAGCCTGGATAAAATCATGCGCAACATTTTTATTTTTATCCGCATTTACTTTACTTTCATTTTTTTCCTGATTCTGATGGGTGTATCATTCTACATGATATTCAGCTACAACCGTTACCATCATGCAGTATATTCGGCAACAGCCAATGAAATTACAGGAGGCATTGACAAAAAAATTAATACTGTTCAATATTACTTTCAACTAAAGAGAACGAACGACTCTCTTGTAAAAGCCAATGAAGCGCTGTATAATAAACTAAGACAGGATTATGAAATTCCGGACACTGTAAATAAAATAACTATTGATACTTTATTGGTCGATTCTATACAAACGCAACGAAAGTATTTATACATGCAAGCCAAGGTGGTTAATAATTCTGTAAATCAACCCAATAATTATATTGAATTGCATCGTGGAAGGCTGCAGGGAATCACTCCAGACATGGGCGTGATTGATATAGATAATGCAGTCGTTGGAACGGTAGTAGACGTAAGTAATAATTATGCGGTCGTCATGAGTTTATTGCATGAACAAAGCAACCTGAGCGCGAGACTTAAGAGAGGTGAAGAAACGGGTACTGTAGTCTACGACAGCAAAACTCCGGGTATTCTATACTTGAAAGATATTTCAAGATCTGCAAAAATTACTGCCGGAGATACGGTGGTCACCAGTGGTTTTTCAGACAAATTCCCGAGAGGGCTTACTATTGGATTTGTGAAAGATATAATTAACGATATAGGTAGTAGTACGTACACAGTGCGCTTAAAGCCAGCCGCAAATTTTGAAAATCTGCAGTATTCATATATTATTAACAATCTTCAAAAAGAGGAACCTGAGCAACTATTAAAGAAAGCGAAAAGTAAATGAGCAACTTAATTAAAAATATAATTCGGTTTTGCCTTTTCATATTGGTGCAAGTTTATGTGCTTGACCAGATACCTCCTTTACACAGATTAGTAACCCCATATATTTATTTCCTGTTTATTTTATGGCTTCCCTTTAAGATGAACAGATTAGTGCAAATGTTGCTAGCATTTGCTTTAGGTTTTACGCTCGATTGCTTTACAAATTCGTTCGGCATTCATGCAGCGTCCTGTGTTTTAATAGCTTATTTACGCCCCTTTCTTATAAACATGCTTATTTCACAGGAAGGCGCTGAAAAGAATTACAATGAACCTTCCATACAAAGCCTGGGCTTTGCAGCTTATTTCACGTATGTAGCCATTCTAACTTTTGTACACCACAGTTTTCTATTCTTTATGCAGGCACTGCAAACCGGTGGATTTTTTTATTTTATTGTAAAAACCTTTACTTCTACTGCAATAAGTTTACTATTGATTCTGTTGATAGAGTTAATATTTGTGAGGAAGCAAAGATTTAGAACAAATACTGCTTAGACTTGTTAATTTTGTAGTTCAAGAACTTTTCAATCCTTATCACTTTCCGATTTAAATTGAGCTGTGTTTAATCAATCCCGAAAAAATATAATAATTGCAATGTTCCTTTTTATGGGACTTATCATTATTGCAAGGCTTTTCTCACTCCAGATTATTGATAAAAAATATTCTGTCATGGCTAATGAGCAAGGCCGATTCAGAAAGGTTTTATATCCCAACAGAGGGATTCTTTTTGATAGAAAAGGACGGGCGGTATTAAGAAACACAATCATTTACGATTTGATGGTAACGCCTTCCAAGTTATACAAAATGCATCTTGACACCGCGGACTTGTGCAGAATTTTAAATATAGATACTGCAGAATTCAGAAATAGGATTGTCACAGCTATTATTAAAAATAGAAGTTATCGGCCGTCAGTTTTTGAGTCTTCACTCTCGGAAGAAAAAATAGCCCGGATTAACGAGAGTATGTACAAACTCGTTCCTGCGTTCTATTTGCAGGAAAGACCTGTGAGAGATTACCCTTACGACGCGGCTGGCAATGTGCTTGGATACTTATCAGAAGTGAGTCCCGCATTCTTAAAGAGACATGAAAGCGAAGGTTATCAAATAGGTGATTACGCCGGCCAAACAGGACTTGAGCGCACGTATGAAAAAGTACTTATGGGGCAGCGCGGAATAGAATACTGGAAGAGAGATAATAAAAACCGACTTACTGATCATTTGGAAAACGGCAGGTATGATACGGCGCCTATTCCAGGTCAGAACCTGCACATGGCACTTGATATTAATTTACAGATGTTGGGTGAACATTTAATGGAAAATAAAGTGGGTTCTATTGTTGCCATAGACCCTAAGACGGGTGGCGTCCTTGCCATGGTAAGCACTCCTACTTATAAACCTAATTTATTAACTGGATCAGAACGGAGAAAACACTTTTCACAATTATTTCTCGACCCACGGCTTCCATTGTTTAATCGGGCAGTGAGCGCCACTTATCCACCCGGTTCTACTTTTAAAACCTTACAGGCATTAATTGGATTGCAGGAAGGAGTTATCACACCCCAGACGAGATTTTTATGTACGGGTGCGTTTTACGGATGTGGAAAGCCAATGGGATGTCTCGATCCCGGCAATTTTAATTTGAAAGAAGGAATCACCGTTTCGTGCAATACCTATTTCGCGAATGTAATGCAAAGATGTATTAATAATCCAAAATTCGACTCTCCGGATAGCGCATTGAAAGTTTGGGATAAATATATGTATGCTTTTGGATTGGGAAATAAACTGGGAATAGACATGCCGTCTGAAAGGGGTGGAATAATACCAACACCGAGAACGTATAACCGGATATATGGCGATGGGCATTGGAATTTTTGCACTTTCCGCTCGGTGAGTATTGGCCAGGGAGAGGTAACCGTAACCCCATTACAGATAGCCAACGAAATGGCGTATCTCGCTAACAAAGGTTGGTACATAAAGCCACACATGATAGATTCCATTGACGGAGGCGATAAATATGGCATGCTCGATTCATTCAAACTGCGCCATCACCCATTGAATATTCCGGATTCGATATTCGAGGCTGTCGCTGATGGAATGCAGGGAGTAATGGAAATAGGAACGGGAGCGGCCGCGAAAGTTCCAGGAGTCATTGTTTGTGGAAAGACAGGAACTGCGGAAAATTATTATAAAGGAGTAAAACAAAAAGACCACGCGTTATTTGCAGCTTTTGCTCCAAGAGACAATCCTCGTATAGCCATAGCCGTTATATGTGAGAATGCTGGTTTTGGAGCCACTTCTTCAGCGCCTATTGCCAGCCTTATGATAGAGCAATACCTTAAAGATTCCATTACTGAGCCCGATAGGAAGGCCAGGGTAGAAACAATTTCAAAACTAAACCTGATGCCTCCGCAGATTTTGGATGAAATAAGAAAAAAAGATTCTATCGATCACGCGAAAAAATCTAAACAACTTTTGAAGGAATCTGATATCGAGAATTTAAGCGATACAATGGGAATAGAACAAGACGATAATAGCAACACATTGGACGAACTAAATAAGGCTAACGAAGAACAGCCTTTAAACAATGACAGTCTGCCCGGAAAAAAAGAAGTTCAAAAAAATCACAATTTGAATGCTATATTACCTGACAAACAAAAAGAGGCTCACAAAAATGATTCTTCACACCAATAAATTCTTTAAAATTTAATGCGGGATCAGGCGATTATATCGAAAGGAATAGACTGGGTAACTGTTTGGCTTTATATCATTATGGTCACTATCGGTATCCTTTGTATCTTTTCTGTAGAATATCATGGAAGTAGTGATATCTGGATTAATATCATTGAGCTTAAGAAAAACTATGCTCGACAGCTATTATTTCTCGGTATTTCAGCAATTGTTGCGATTTTTATTTTGCTTACAGATAGCAAATTTTTTACGGCCACTGCCAATCTGAGCTACGTCCTCGGTATTCTTCTGATGATGGCCACTTTTGTTTTGGGAAAGGATATTAACGGATCAAAATCGTGGATTCCTTTAGGTTTTTTTAACCTCCAACCGGTAGAAACCTGTAAAATATTTACTGCACTTGCCTTAGCAAAATATTTATCAAGACCGGAAACAAATTTTAAAAATACAAAGTCGCAACTAATAGCTGCGGCCATAGCGTTAACGCCTGCTGTATTTTCTTTGTTCCAAAACGAAACAGGATTAGCCCTGGTTTATTTTGCATTTCTGATTCCCATGTATCGGGAAGGACTTCCGCCGGTTTACCTGATTGTTGGTTTCTCGTTTGCTGTGTTGGTGATAGCCACCATATTAGTTGAAAAAAATACGCTCGCAATTATTCTTACTGTAGTTGCCGCAGGCGCTCTTTATTTTTTGCGAAAGCAGATCAAAAGGGATAAAGGGGTATTAATAATTGTTTTAGGTTTATGGGGATTATGTGTAGGAATTCAAAGGTTTGCAGTGCCCTATATTTTTAAGCATGTACTGCACGAATACCAGGTAGAAAGAATAATGAACACTTTCGGTGTCGATTATGTTCCGGATGCTGAAACTGCAACACTGAATAAAGAAGATCTTGCAGAACAATCTAAAACAAAGAAGGCCACCAAGGCCAAAGAAAATTATAATGTAAAGCAGTCGAAAATTGCTATAGGCTCCGGCGGTTTATGGGGAAAGGGTTTTTTAAAAGGTACTCAAACGCAGGGGGACTTTGTTCCGGAGCAGCATACTGATTTTATCTTTACCTCCGTTGGTGAAAATTTTGGTTTCTGGGGAAGTAGTCTTGTGATTATCCTCTATATGTTATTCATGCTGAGGATTGTTTTTTTAGCCGAAAGGCAACGAAGTACTTTTAGCAGGGTGTACGCCTATAGCGTGGCGACCATTATATTTTTTCACGTATCTATTAACATCTGTATGACGATCGGCTTAGCTCCGGTTATCGGTATTACTTTGCCACTGATGAGCTACGGTGGCTCATCGTTATTAACTTTTACAATTCTGATTTTTGTATTGGTAAGGTTGGATGCAGACAGGCAAATGGTATTGCGTTAAATGTTTTTAAATTAATTTTGACCGGTAATTTTATTTTATCAAAAACTCTAATTCATTAGAGTTGCAAATCTTTTATAGGGATCCGGTCATGAAAATAATTCCACTGAGCGAAGGTGCATTTACGGTAGATCAATCAAAAAAATTTATTCCATTCAATATAGGAACAGACGACCTGCAGCAAAGAAATAAGGGAAGCATTTTAGTAGAGATCCAGCCCTTTGTAATTATTACCTCTAATGATATTTTGTTGCTGGATACCGGGCTTGGATTTGCGGATGAAAACGGTCAATTGCAAATTCATAAAAATCTCGCTGCTAACGGAATTAACGCTTCTGATATCACCAAAGTTCTTCTCTCTCACCTTCATAAAGATCATACCGGCGGAATCGCTCAACCCAACAAAAGGATTGTGAGTTTTGAAAATGCCACTTATTTTGTCAATAAAAATGAGTGGGAATATGCGATGCAAAAAGAGGGGTCATCTTATAGGAAAAATGATTTTTTACTGCTGGAGAAAAATGCAAGAGTAAATTTTACTGAAGGAAATGGAACCGTAGATGATTATATTCAATACGAGGTCACTGGTGCGCATTGTCCTTTTCACCAGGTATTTAAAATCGTTGAAGATGAGGAAGTTATTTTTTTCGGCGGAGACGTCGCGCCGCAATTACACCAGATGAAAAGCCGGTTTAAGGCC
>DATCFI010000185.1:0-32028 GCA_036509585.1 Hanamia sp.
AGGGAGAAATGATCCATTCCAATGTCCGTATATCCATTATGAATAAATAAATTTTTACCCGCCTGGTACAATTTCATTTTATCGTCAGCAGAAGGAAGATCATTTTCATCAAACAAGCGCTGTCCCCGGCTAGCCCAGGGAACATGTGCATAACTGTAAAAAGCAACACGGTCAGGTTTTAAACTAATGGATTGTAAAACTGTTTTCTTAATACTTTCTTCAGTCTGCATAGGTAGCCCGTATATCAAATCAAAATTCACAGAATCGTATCCAATGGCTCTCGCATTTTCAACCGCAAGCTTTACATTCTCAAATGGCTGAATCCTGTTGATAATGTGCTGCACTTTAGGATCATGATCCTGTACGCCATAACTTACCCGGCGGAATCCAAGGTCATACAAAGCCTGTAAATGCTCTTTGGTGGTATTGTTAGGATGGCCTTCTACTCCGAATTCATGTTGCTGATGAATAGTAGCATTTTTAAAAATTCCGTTTAATAATTTCTGTAGATTTTCCGGTGAAAAAAAAGTGGGCGTGCCACCTCCTAAATGCAATTCACGTATCACAGGTTTCTCACTCATGATGGCTACATACATTTCCCATTCTTTTATAATATTTTCCAGGTAAAGCGTTTCCACTGTATGATTGGTTGTTATCTTTTTATTACAACCACAGTAGGTACAAAGCGATTCGCAAAAAGGTAAATGAATATACAAGCTGATTCCTTCAGCATTATTATTTTTCACGAACTCTTGCTGAAATAACTGTATCCATTTCGAAACATTGATGCCCTCCTTCCAAAATGGAACTGTAGGATAGCTGGTGTACCTTGGAACAGGAACATTGTATTTCTTTAAAAGATTAAAATCGATCTGCATTTGAAATCATTTTGATGCAAAGTTATTTTTACTTGTGAAAACAAAATATGAGCCTCCTCAGGTTTGTTATCAATCATGGTTCAATTGCCTGTCTTTTATACTTCATCCTGAAATTTAAGTGAGTTAGAAACAAATCCATGGTTAGCTTTTTATTTCTAAGATTGCTTCATAAACTTAGGCTCAGTTTAAACCTTCATTATGATTAATTCTTCGTTTAATAAAAATTAAAGACTATTTTGTCTTTAATTAAAACAAACTTACGTTAACTTTGTAGTTTTACAAATAAAAATTTTTAATATCCCACGAAAGTCATTACTTCATCTTATTTTTTAACTACGGAATTTATGTTTCTTCCGAATAAATGTTTGTAGTTTATTCGCTAATAAAAAACCAGTTAGTATGTTTGTAAAGAAGTTTGCAAAAGATAAGAAAGGAAGTAAAATTTCAAAAACGAGTTCATTTTTTTTAAAATAAAATCATTTTACAAAAAAGATTAAATATGTTTTCCAAGTCGACGGAATATGCGCTGAGGGCTACTTTATATATTGCTCAGAAAGGGAGTGAAGAAAAAAAAATTGGAATTGGGGAAGTTTCCAAAGCCATTGGTTCGCCCCAATCATTTACTGCGAAAATATTACAGTTCCTTACAAAAGACAATAAAGTTATCAGTTCGGTAAGTGGGCCTCACGGCGGCTTTTACATGACTGTCAAAGCTAAAAATCTTCCAGTACGTGCCATATTGGAAGCAATGGGTGAAGATGAAATGCTAGATAAGTGTGTAATGGGATTGGCCAAATGTTCCGAAAAAAATCCTTGCCCCCTACATTCAAAATATAAGATTATTAAGGAGCAGATGAACGGGCTATTTGAAACAGAAACCATCCTTCAACTGGCCAATAATATAAAAAACGGAGATGTATTTATAAAATCAAAATGATTTCTAATTGCCGCACTGCATTTTCCAATAGTAATCAAAAAAATTAAAATAAGGTTGAAAGCGTTTCAATAAAATTAAACATTCGATCAAAGAAATAGGATTGTTTTTTTTTAATCAAAATGTTAGGAAAATAAGAATCACCGTTATTTGTTTGTTTACTGAAATATTGTCTAACTAGCAGCACTTTCATCCACGAATGGGGCGATTGCGGTGAATCATGGAAACGCTGAACCCATTTTTTAATTTTATTCACGCCAATGTTTACCAAAATGGAAGCAACTTATTGAAAATGGAATTATTAAATTGCATGAGATGGGAAGGCATTTTGATTTTATGAAAATAGATATTCCAAAAAATGGATTATTTGTTGGTTTACTGTTTACAAACATCAATGACAAAAACGATTTTTATAAAGCGTTACAACAATTAGAACATGGAAATTAGGTTACTTTCATTCGGACAGGTTGCTGATATAACAGGAAAGGATATCTTGAAAATCCCTGATGTAAAAAATACAAATGAATTAAATCAGTTTCTTGCCAAAGCCTGGCCGCAGTTAGAATCCATCAAATATTCAATTGCAGTAAATAAAAAGATTATCCGGGAAAATACGCAGCTTCATGATCAGGATACGGTTGCTATCCTTCCACCTTTTTCCGGTGGATAAATGAAAACAAATGATTTCTTCAAATAAATATCAAAGATACCAGCGGCAAATATTGCTTGATGAATTTGGAACTGCTGCACAGGAAAAATTATTCCAGTCAAAAGTTTTGGTAGTGGGAGCCGGCGGCCTTGGTTGCCCTGCATTGCAGTACCTGGCAGCAGCAGGCGTAGGAACTATTGGGATTATTGATTTTGATATTGTAGAACTGAGTAATCTTCAAAGGCAAACTTTGTATTCTGTTAATGATATTGGAAATCCCAAAGCACAAATTGCGGCAGATAAATTGAAAGCATTCAATCCGGAAATTCTGTTTCATGTTCATAACATTAAATTGGATTCAAAAAATGCACTTGAATTAATAAATGATTATGATGTAGTGATTGATGGCACAGATAATTTTGCCACACGGTATTTGGTTAATGATGCGTGCGTATTGCTTAATAAACCGTTGGTGTATGGATCAGTACTTCGATTTGAAGGGCAGGTAGGTGTATTTAACCTGGCAGAAAAGAACACGAATATTAAAACCAATTACCGCGAATTGTTTCCTTTTCCACCAGATCCTACATCTGCGCCTTCCTGTAATGAAGCAGGCGTGCTTGGTGTATTACCTGGCATAATTGGAACTATGCAGGCTAACGAAGCTATTAAAATTATAACAGGGATTGGAAAGCCATTATGCAATACCATCATTTCATACAATGCATTGACGAATTTGTTTTATGAATTTTTGATTTCGCCGGCGAAGGAAATAAATTCATCAATTCCAAAAAATGAAGAAGAATTTAAAAACTTTAATTACGAGTGGTTTTGTGGGACAAACCAAGAACTTCATGAAATAACACCTGCAGAATTTGATATACTTAGAACACAGGAAAAAATTGATATCATTGATGTTCGTGAAACAGATGAATTGCCTAAAGTGGATGAATTTTTATTTACGCAAATTCCTTTAAGTAAATTTGAAGAGGCGATGAAAAATATTTCTACTGAAAATAAAATTGTTGTTTTTTGCCAAACGGGAAAACGAAGCCAGGCAGCAATGAAAATGTTGAATGAAAAATTTCCGGCAGGTTCACTGTTTAACCTGAAAGGCGGCATAGAAGCATGGAAAAAATATAAGCTTTAAATATCAATTACTTTATTCAATGCGAAATAATGAATTCGGGAAAAATTAAAAAAGTATTTATTGAAGCCCCAATCAGCGCGAGCTTTATTGCTGATGCTATTGCAAAGCATAGTACGAAAATGAATATCGGAGCACACAGCATATTTCTAGGCCAGGTACGCAAGGACAAGATTGGAGAACAGGAAGTAGCTGCTATCGAATATACAACCTACCAGGAAATGGCGGAAGAAAAATTTCATGAAATAACGGAGGATGCTTTTAAAAAATATTTGATAATATGTTTACACATTTATCACAGCCTCGGTGTGGTGAAGGCCGGAGAAATTAATTTATTTGTTTTTGTTTCTTCAAAGCACCGGAAAGATGCGATAGACGCCTGCGAAGAAATCGTAGAAAGAATTAAAAAAGAAGTACCTGTTTGGGGAAAAGAATTATTTGGAAATGAACATTTTCAATGGAAAATAAACACCTGATATAATATGGTTGATATCACCAATAAAATTTTAACATACCGGTCGGCCATTGCTCAGGCTATCGTAAAAGTGAGCAGGCAGGAAACCATAGATGCTGTAAAAAATAAAACTGTTCCCAAAGGGGATGTGCTGGAAGCAAGCCGTGTCGCTGGTTTGTTCGGAATAAAAAGAACCAGCGATATGATTCCCGATTGCCATCCGCTACCAATAGAGTTTGCCTCGGTAAGGCATAGAATTGAGGGGCTTGATATTATTATTGAAACAGAAGTGCATACCATTTATAAAACCGGCGTGGAAGTTGAGGCTATGCACGGCGCATCAGTCGTAGCGTTAACTATTTACGACATGCTGAAACCGATTGACAAACAAATTGAAATTACAGGCATTAAATTACTTGAGAAAAAAGGAGGCAAATCCCAATACACAGAAAAGACTTTGAGAAAGATTTCTGCCGCAGTAATCGTTTGTTCCGATAGTATTTTTGCAGGAAAGAAAGAAGACCGCTCTGGAAAAGCTATTATAGGTAAACTTGAAAAATTAAATATTTCCGTTGAAGATTATAGCATTATTCCTGATGAAGTAAATGAAATACAACAAAAAGTGCAGGCATTGTATGAAACTAAAACAGATTTAATTATTCTTACAGGTGGTACAGGGCTATCCTCAAGAGATGTGACACCGGAAGCTATTCGCCCGATGCTTGACAGCGAAATACCCGGCATTGGAGAAGCAGCAAGAAATTACGGTCAGCAACAAACCCCTTATTCCATGCTATCCAGAAGCCTTGCAGGACTAAAAGGTAAAACACTCATCGTTGCTTTGCCGGGTTCCACACGGGGTGCATCTGAAAGTATGGATGCATTGTTTCCATACATACTGCATATTTTCAAGATCTTGGACCATGCGCCTCATGATTGAGGATTGATCCTTAGAGATTTCCTAAAGTACCAGGGAAAAATATTGTCAGCAGGTTGTAAAAAGCTTCGTTCCTACACCGAAAGTAAAATCGCTACATAATGGCAAACAGCGGCTGCCAGCACAAAGAAATGCCAGACCGCATGATTGTATGGATATTTTTCCCAGAGATAAAAAATAACGCCCAAAAGATAAAGGCCGCCGCCAATAAGGATCATCGTCATTACATCACCGGGAATATCGGTGAAGAAGGTACTTCCGCCTGCAATCAGGATACATCCCATAGCTACGTATATAATCGTTGAAATAATATTCCATTTACCGGTAAAAAAAATCTTAAAAACAATCCCAAATGCAGTCAGGCTCCACAATATTATCAGCAACGTGATGCCAAAAGTATTATTCATATAAATTAATAAAAAAGGTGTGTAAGTACCGGATATCAAAAAATAAATACTGATGTGGTCAAGGATTTCAAATACCCGCTTTACCTGTGCCTGTTGAAAACCGTGATAGAGTGTGGAAAAAGTAAAAAGTTGCAAAAAACAAAATCCATAAATAGCGGCACCAATAACGCCTGTTGTATTATTACTTTTTATAGCAAAGGCTATAAGAATCGGAATACTTACAATACCGAAAATAATTCCAAAGCCATGGATGATACTGTTTACGAGTTCCTGTTGGATTTTTATATCACGTTGAGCTGTTTGCATGAAAGAAATTGAGAAGGCGAATTGTCAATTGGAATTTTTGCAAAGTTACCAAAACCGATACAGATCTTTTCAAGACACAAATCTCAAAACTATTTTTTATCTCTCTAATAGTAAAATTTGATAGTTGAAAACAAGCGTTGCATTTTCAAAACAGATACATGAATTTTATGCCAATTCAACTTTTCTCCAAACTGCTGTTAAATAGAAATATCAAATATTTGTTGCTTTACTATTCGTCAATTGCTTCCTGTTAAACCTTTTGTTGACACCAATCATAATTAAACCTGACGTTTATCATTTTTATATTTGGTTAATACAAATATCATTGCAAATACACAATTGTATATGTTATGCAAAAAATATTAGTCCCAACAGATTTTTCCAACAATGCTTTGAAAGCAGTTGGGTATGCTGCGGAGATAGCAAAGAAATCCGGCGCTTCTATATTCCTGCTTCATGTAATAGAGCCCACTATCAATATGGCAACCATGCAGACTGATTCATCCCGCAAAATGGTGTTGGAAGAAAGAAAAGCAGAACTCAATTTATCCTTGAAATCAATTGCAAATGTGTATCCTCAAATTAAAGTAGTACCCTTCCTGGTTGGAGGCGCAGTTGTTTCATCTATTCTTGAATATGCAGAAAATGAAAAAATGGACATGATAGTAATGGGGACAAAAGGTGCGAGCGGGTTGAAAAAGTTTTTTATTGGAAGTGTGGCAGCGGAAGTTATTGGTAAAACGAAAATCCCGGTATTAACTGTCCCGGTTTCTTATGAAATGGAAGAACCCGATGCCATCGTTTTTACCACTAATCAATTTGAAAAAAATAAAGATATTCTGGAAAAAATTATTGCCATTTCCAAACTCTTTTCTGCTGTAATTCATGTGGTAGTATTTAGGGGCATTGACGGAGATGAAATTGCAAATCTTATTTACAATGATGAACAGTTAAGCGATTACCTGAAATTTTTGAAAGAAAATTTCCCAGATGAAATTTTTAAAGGAGAATTATTAGAAGGAAAGGATTTTGAAAATGAGATAGGCAGGTACACTAATAAAAATGGTATAGGTATAATTGCTATGGTTACTTATCCAAAATCTTTTTTTGAAAAAGTGTTACAAAAAAGTGTTACAAAAAATATGGCTTTTCATTCTACTATACCAATTTTGGCGATACCAGGGATTACTTTAGATGTATGAATCTTATTAAATAAATAATAAAAATTAAGGCAATAAAGATTCGATAAAAAAGAAAATAAAAAAGATGAGTTAATAAAGTTGGAACTTACAACACAACCCTTGCTGGTAATAAAAGAGAAAATAATGCCCGTTCAGAAATAAATTTACTAAAATGATACGTTCAAAAAAATGGTGGTTAATTACACTTAAAGGCCTCATCTTTATTTTCCTGGGAATTCATATCCTGAAATTTCCTGTAAGTGGTATGCTTGGCCTTATTATATATGGCGGCGTTTTATTATTTCTTTCAGGGATTGTTATTATTTTCTTCGCTATTAGTACCCGAAAAATAAATCCGAATTGGGCCTGGCAATTCAGCGAAGGTATTCTTGATTTAATTCTCGCATTAATACTTTTATTGAATATTGGGCTCACGGCGATTACATTGCCTTATATTTTTGCTTTTTTTGGAATATTTACAGGCATATTCTGGATAATGGAATCATTATATTTTAAGCGTATTAATTACAAGTATTGGGGTGTTGCACTACTTGCCGGGATATTCAGTATTCTTATAGGCATACTTATATTTTACCGGCCAATACTTGCAGCGCTAACTATTGTTACCATTATTGGTATCATGTTTATTGTTCAGGGCATTTTCCTTGTGCTGTTTTCATTAGAAATAAGAAGAATAAAAGATAGAATTTGAGGTACATGATATTTAAGTACCAATATTTCCCATTAGAATAAAAATCTCCATTATTTGTTTGTTTACTGTAAAACCAAATTCGATTTTTTTTCTAAAGCCACCCGGATTTATTCTCAATATCTTGTTTCCAAAACTAATCCATTAAATTTCTCCAACTCATCACCATTTATAAAAACAGCTTCCCCATTAGACTGAAGATTTTTTTCTATCATATCGTCAATAATATCATCAACATTGGCATTTTCAACATTCTCAATTGAAACCAATTCAATATGGTTATTTTCCAATTTTGCCGGTTGAAAATACCCTTGCTTGACAAAAAGCGTTTTACCTCTTCCATCATTTACTGCCTGCCATATTTCATTAAAATCAATTAAAAAATTCCGCGAATTAACAGCTTTCTTTAGCTCTGACATGCGTTGGTTATTCCTTTCAACATTTAATTTTTTTACGATTGGCCACACGGCTTCTACTATGTGATGTGCTTTCTCATTCATTTTGTTTCCGTAGCAATTGCCTGCAATAATTTCTTTCCTGTCCGCAACTTTTAAATATTCAGGATAATTTGATTCTTCTGTACAAATAATTACCGGCAATGGATTTTCTTTTTGCACTTTATTGAGTTGCTTATCTACCCGGTTAAAAAATTCACGCAGCAGGTTTGTCTGACGGCTGCCAATGGCAGCTTCTGATCTTTGTACCGGATTCAAATCTGTATTAATCATTGGGAAACCATCTTCAATTTCGTCAACTGCTTTATCATTAAACGCTTTTATTAATCTTGCTTTATCCCGGCTCAGGACAAGAATGTAGTAAGATGTTTCGCGATGCAATGCCCTTACCAAATCCCTTGTAGCAAAGGTTTTATCTATGGTTACCCTATTTTCAACAGTAATGGGTAAACGAATATATTCTGCAGTATTTTCGTTTACAAATAGGATAAGGCTTTCTTTATTGTGCCTATGGTTAATACTTTCTGCCAGCTTATTTATCCTCGCCATCATATTGGTAACTATGGATTTTTCATACTCTGCGCGTAACCGTGATTCAGTTTCCTTAACCAGGTTTTTCAGTACAATCGAATCCTTTTCATTGTCAGGAGTAGTACGATGTGTCTGCAAAATAATTGTTACGCAACAATCGGATGTAATATTTTTTATTTTTTTTAAAGTAGTATTCATAAAATCTGATTTTTCTTTAAGTTAATCATTTATTGTCATATAACCCTCTTTACAACATCGGTAAATTTTAATTAACGTTTCATTCGAAAAAAAATAAATCTTCAAAATCTTTTCTTCTAAATTTGTACGATTGATTTGATTATAAGCTACGATTGAGGTAATAAAAAGATGTCTAAAAAATAAAAATTGATTAGATGCCCAACTATTTTAAATCGGCAATAATTTAAGAATAGCTTGCAATCACATTCTCTAAATTATTGGCATCCACTACGCCGGATTGCCGCCATTTCACTTCACATTCTTAAGAAGAAAAACTTTATGGCTCTATAATCACTTTCATTGCTTTTTCTTTCCCGGCATTTCCAAATACTTCGTAGGCTTTCATGATATCAGCCAATTTAAAGTGATGGGTTATTAATTTATTGGGATCTATTTTCTCTGATAAAACCACTTTTAATAACATTGGGGTTGTATTGGTATTTACTAATCCGGTTCTTAAAGTGATGTTCTTAATCCAGAGATCCTGGATTTTAAAATCCACACTTTTACCATGTACTCCTACATTGGCGATATGCCCGCCGGGCCGAACCACATTCTGGCAAATATCAAAAGTAGCCGGTACTCCGACCGCTTCAATTGCTACATCTACTCCATCTTTTGTTTCAGACATAATTCTTTTTACAGCGTCTTCTTTTCCGGAATTAATGATGTCTGTAGCGCCGAATTTCTTAGACATTTTTAAGCGGTTATCATCCACATCAATCATGTATATTTTTGCGGGTGAATAAAATTGAGAAGTCAGTAACACTGATATGCCTATTGGCCCCGCTCCAACAATAGCGATGGTATCGCCCGGTTTTACATTTCCGTTCAGTACCCCAATTTCATGGCCGGTTGGTAAAATATCACTTAACATCACTAAGGCTTCTTCATCGGCTCCTTTGGGAATATGATGCAGGCTATTGTCTGCATGCGGAATGCGGACATATTCCGCTTGCGTTCCATTAATCAAATGCCCAAGAATCCAGCCGCCGTCTTCGCAATGCGAATACATTTGTTTTTTGCAATATTCGCAGGTGCCATCGGACGTGATGCAGGAAATAATTACATGGTCGCCTTTTTTAAAACTCCGGACTCCCGAGCCTACTTCTTCAATTACCCCAACGCCTTCATGTCCGAGCGTGGTTCCGGCTTTGCAGGAAGGCGTTTTGCCGTGCAAAATACCCAGGTCCGTTCCACAGATAGTCGTTTTAAGAATTTTCACTAAGGCATCGGTTGGCTTTTCAACGCGCGGTTTAGGTATGTCCTTCAATTCGATTTTTCCGGGACCGCCGTAAACCAATCCTTTCATAGTTGTTTTCATGATTGATAAATTTTATTTAAAAAATGTTGTTTGCGAAGAATAAAAAGAACGGGGAAATGAATGATACTTATTCTTTCTAATCCTCTCAGTTCTTTTTTCAATGTCCCATTCAATCTCCTCTTTTACCCATTCCTTTTAATACAATCACGTTTACAAAAGCGTAATTTTATTTCTTCCGAGCTGTACCAAACCTTCGTCTTCCATTTGTTTCAGAAGCCGTGAAACCACTACGCGGGCGGTTCCCAGCTCATTGGCCAATTGCTCGTGCGTTACATTTAGCGTTTTACTTTGGGCATGTTCACACTTCATTTTTATAAAATTCAACAGGCGTTCATCCATCTTTTTAAACGCAACTGCGTTAACTACTTCCAATAATTCCTCGAAGCGTTTATTATAGAGCATAAAAATATAATCCAGCCATTGCGGAAATTCTTTTAAAAAGAATGAAACTTTTTCCGTTGGCAAAAAGAGTATTTCTGTATCCTCTTCTGCTATCACTTTTACTTTGCTTAACTCATGATGCATGCCTCCGAGGAAAGACATGATGCAACTCTCACCTGCTTTTAAATAGTACAGTAAAATCTCTTTTCCCTCCTCATCGGTCCTCATCACTTTTGCAATTCCTTTAATAACTATTGGAATAGAACGGATGTTGGCGTTATCGTTTAAAATAATTTCTCCGGCCGAATAGTTTTTCTGAATGCCGTGTTCATACAACTTTTCTATAAGTTCAGGCGAAGACTGAAAGGGCATGATGTTATTTAATGATTCCATAATTTGACCAAAGCTAATCCGCTTTTTGTCATTAAACACTTACTGTAGTCACATAAAAAACTGATATCAATCATGTAAAACTGATTGTTAAATATGGTCTTGAATTTAACTATGTGAATTCTAGCTAAAATAAAAAACTCATTTTTAAAATGAGAAAGTAGAAATCCTGAGAATTTGTTCGTTTACTGTATTTTTAATTTCTAAAAGCAACATCGGTAATCACTTCGAAGAAATCATTAAGCAAGATGAAACGAAATCGGAAAGATATTTTTTTCGTTGGTATTCAACTTATTTTGTTTGTCGCCTATCTATTTAGATTTCCAAAAATTAATTTTACTGTTCCCCGTTGGTTGCAATTCACGGGGATATTTTTTTCGGTTGCCGGAATTATTATTTCACTTGCTTCTGTTGTTACTTTAAACAAGAACCTTTCCCCTTTTCCAACTCCCAAACCAGGTGCTGAACTGATTCAGTCAGGGATATACAAATACATACGCCATCCTATTTATTCAGGCATATTATTTTTTACTTTTGGCTTTTCGATGTATTCCGAAAATACTTTGCGCCTTTTATTTTTTTTTTACTGGTGATTTTATTCAGGTTCAAAGCAACTTACGAAGAAAAACTATTGCAGGATAAATATTCAAATTATGGTGATTATAAAAAAAAGACTGGAATGTTTTTACCGAGAATAAAATTAAGATCTTAAATTTTTTATCTAGACAGCTATTGTGTCGATATTACTACCCCTTATTGTTTTTTCTTCAGAATCACAGCATAATCAAAAGACTTACAGGTTGGGGGTGAAGATGATGTTGTGAATGAAACTGGCACAGATTATGTGAAAATCGAACGGAAGAAGCGATAAAACAACAGACGCCAAGACTTTCACAATTGCTGTCTAAGGGTGCAAAGGCCGCAATTAATCAAATGGACAATGTGTATATTCTCATACCTCAAAGGGGTGAATTAGAGCATTTATTACAACGTGAGTTGCCTCATTGCGTGGAACATCTTGCTCAGGCAAGGTGATTAAGAAAAATAATAAAAATAAGCAGAACAAAAAACCAGTAACCATTAAATTAAAAATAAAATTATGAACCAACCATTAAGATTATTAAAAATCAGCACCTGTATGCTCGGTGCTATGTTCATCTTGAACAGTTGCAACTCAAGCGGTGATAAAACAGCATCGGCAACAACAGACACCACCACTACAGCCGCACCTGCTCCCGACACAGCAGCATCCACGGCGGTTACTCCGGCGAAACTTACGGACCCTGAAATAATTTCAGTAGCTTTTGCGGCCGACCAGATTGATATTGATTATGCGGCTATTGCCAAGAAAAGATCCAAAAACAAAGAGGTTCTGGAATTTGCTGCAACTATGGCCAAAGACCATGCAAGTGTAAATGCAAAAGCTATTGCATTAGCTAAGAAATTGGGGGTGACTCCACAAGACAATCCGACTACACAGTCATTAGTTTCGCAGGCCGCTACTACTAAAGAAATGCTCAGTTCAACATCAATCGCTGAGTTTGATAAAGCATATATTGATAATGAAGTGGCTTATCATAAGGCTGCTATAGGAGTAGTAGAAAACACGTTGATACCTGATGCCACTAACCCCGAATTAAAAAGCTTGCTCGAAGCCGCATTGCCAATCTTTAAAGGACATTTGGAACATGCTGAAATGATCCAGGCAAAACTTTCAAAATAATACACAAGTAAGAATTTTCTTAAACAGTGCGTATTTTTATACGCGCTGTTTTTTTTAAAAGGTTGTTCCAGAATGAATAAAAAATATGAAACGAAATCCGAAAGATATTTCCTTCGTAGGCTTTCAATTAATTTTGTTTGCCGACTATCTCTTTCGAATTTCAAAAATCGATTTTACAGTTCCCCGTTGGTTGCAATTCACGGGGATATTTTTTTCGGTTGCCGGAATTATTATTTCACTTACTTCTGTTGTTACTTTAAACAAGAACCTTTCCCCTTTTCCAACTCCCAAACCAGGCGCTGAGCTGATTCAGTCGGGGATATACAAATACATACGCCATCCTATTTATTCGGGTATATTATTTTTTACTTTTGGTTTTTCGATGTATTCCGAAAATACTTTACGGCTTTTAATTTTTTTTACACTGGTGATTTTATTCAGGTTCAAAGCGGCTTACGAAGAAAAACTATTGCAGGATAAATATTCAAATTATGGTGATTATAAAAAAAAGATCGGAATGTTTTTACCCAGGATGAAGTTTTATGAATGAAAACATTGTCAATCTTAATTTCTTACTCGTTTAGAAAAGTAAAAAACTGATAATTTGTTCGTTTACTGTATGCTGGTACCGCTCCAAAATTAAAACCCGGGCCATGAAGTTTGAATTATTCCTATCAGTAAACGAAGGAATAATAGTATTTTCTATTTTTGTAATGAGCGCTAAATAATATTATTTGACAAATTTTTTCTAAAGGATTTCAATCCTTTTCCCTTGATATATAATTGAACGAAACTAATGTAAAACCGATCGTTAAAAGCGTTCTTAATATCATAGCAGCAATTGTCTTCTGCTCATAAATTCCGCCGGAATAAATATGGATTCCCAAACCAATGAATGTGATGACGAGAACACCAACAGCAAAATTCAATAACATGGTCGTCCATTTTCGCCGTGCGAAAAAACCATAAGCCGCAACGAGGTAAAGAAATGCGCATATGAAATTTGCAACCACTACAAACAAAACATAATTGCCTTCTTTCTCCCTAATGTCAAACAATCCAAAGATTACTGATGTACTCATAAATAAAGTAACGGCACCAAAGAGGGCAATTATAAATCCGGAAATAAACAATACAATTGATTTCATTTTAATTTTTGTCCAGGCTTTTATTTTTAATATTTAAATTAGTACACATTTCGTGACAGCGCGAAAGTTAAATTTTTTCATGGATAGTTGTATGATGGCTATCATTATTTTTAGTGATTGGCATCATACAAATCACATCACTTTTTATTGAAATTTGGAAAGTTATTTAGGAGTATAAGGCCCAACATATTTTATCATTCATCAAACCTATATTTCTTTATGAAAAATATATTAGTTCCGACAGACTTTTCAATCGCGTCCCGAAACGCTGCAACATACGCTGTTTCATTAGCTCAGTCATTCGGCTCAAAAGTAATTTTAATCAATGTAGTAACACCGCCGATAATTATCGATGATTCTATTCTTGCTTCTGTAATTGTCACCCAGGCAGAGATATTGGATGCCAATAGGAAATTGATGGAACAGGAGATTGAAGCGCTATCAAAACAATATACCGGAATAAGTGGCTTCATAGAAGAAGGATTTACTTTGGATATCATTCCTAAATGGGTAGTTGAAAAACAGGCGGACCTGGTGGTAATGGGGATGAAAGGAAAAGGAAAAAGTAGCTCTGTTTTTGGAAGCACTACCACAGCACTGATTCAAAGATGCTCATTCCCGATATTTGTAATTCCTGAAATGGCCATCTTCCATCCAATTCACAGTATGACTTTTGCCTCTGACTTTGATGCAACGATAGAAAGTGATCGCTACACCCCTCTGATTGAAATATCGCAAAAATTCGATGCAATGATTAACATTCTCCATGTACAAAAGAAGCAATCTGATTTAAAGTCTAATTAGGCGCTTGGCAAGATGAAAACAAGCCTTGCATTTTCAAAACAACAACACCAGTTTCATACAATTACTGACAATAAAGTAGAAGAAGGTATTAATAAATTCATCGAACAAAATCAAACAGATGCTTTAGCCATGGTAGCTCACAAGCATTCTCTTTTTGAACGAATGTTTGGTAAAGTTCATACCAAAGCAATGAGCTATCAAACAAAAATTCCTTTGCTGGTATTGCAGAATAAATAAAAGATTATAAAAAACTTAATCCGTACCTGTCAATTTTAACGATTCCGAAACCGTAACATCAAATATTAAAGCATTCACAAATTCTTACTAAATCCAGCTATTCGTGGCTTTGATTGACACCAATCATAAATAAACCTGACGTGTATCATTTTTCCAGCTGACTAATACCAATATTATTGCAGGTAAACAATCTGAGTTTAACATGCAAAAAATATTAGTTCCTACAGACTTTTCCAATAACGCCTTGAAGGCAATTGGGTACGCTGCTGAAATAGCAAAAAAATCCAACGCCACTATTTTTCTGTTGCATGTAATAGAGCCAACGCTCAACATGGCAACTATGCAGGCAGATTCATCCGGCAAAAAAGTGGTGAAGGCAAAAACAGCAAAACTCAATTTGTCGTTGAAATCAATTTCTGACGTGTATCCGGATATTAAAGTGATACCCTACCTGGCAGGCGGAGCGGTGGTTCCATCGATTCTCGAATATGCTGAAAAGGAAATGATAGACATGATTATAATGGGAACAAAAGGTGCCACTGGCTTAAAAAAAATTTTTATCGGAAGTGTAGCAGCCGGAGTAATTGGCAAAACAAATATTCCGGTATTAACTGTCCCGGCTTCTTATGAAATGGAGGAACCCGATGCAATTGTTTTTGCCACTAACCAGTTTGAAAAAAATAAAAAAATACTGGGTAAAATTATTGCCATTTCGAAACTCTTTTCGTCAGCAATTCACGTGGCAGTATTTAAAGATATTGATGGAGATGAGAATGCAGATTTTATTTATAACGAAGAGCAGTTAAACGATTACCTGCAATTTTTGAAGGAAACTTTTCCGGATGTAATTTTTAAAGGAGAATTATTAAGTGGAAATGATTTTGAAATGGCCATAGACCAGTATAGTAATCAAAATGAAGCGGATATCATTGCCATGGTCACCTATCCAAAATCTTTTTTTGAAAAAGTGTTATTAAAAAGCATGACCAAAAAAATGGCATTCCACTCTACTATTCCAATTCTCGCGATACCATGGATTACTTTAGAGCACCGCGATGTATGAAACTTATTAAATAACTAATAAAAAATGAGGTATGAAAGAGCTGACAAAAAAGATAATAAAAAAGGAAGTGACTTACAACGTTGCTACCCGTGCCTATAAAGGAAAAGATAAAAAGACGAAAAAATTTCTTGCAGTTTTCGACGGATTTAAATTTTCGGAAAGCACGATGAATTACGCAATACAGCTAACGAAGAAATCAGACGCATTCCTGGTTGGCGTTTTTTTAGACGAGTTTATATATCGCTCTTATAACGTTTCAAAAATCGCTACTTCTTATAAAAATGATGAGCAAATATTGAAACAGATGGATGCAACAGATAAGGACAAAAGAGATGAAGCAATAAAGCAGTTTGAGCAGGCTTGCGGAGCGGAAGGTATTTATTATTCATTTCACCGCAATACTGGCATTGCCATCCAGGAACTAAAGCAGGAAAGCATATTTGCGGATTTAATTATCATCAATGACACTGAAACTTTTAATCGTTTTGCAGAGGAGCCGCCTACCCGTTTTATTAAAGAATTACTTTCGGATGTGCAATGTCCGGTACTAATTGTGCCCGAGATATTTAAGCCAGTCGATAAAATTACCTTACTGTATGATGGAGGTCCTTCGTCTGTATTTGCTATTAAAATGTTTAGCTATCTCTTTAATAATCTGCCGGAAGTTCCTGTTGAAGTATTTACCGTAAAAGATAAAATGGAAGGATCACATTTACCTAACAATAAGTTGATGCGGGAGTTTATCAAACGGCACTTTCCCCATGCCAACTATATTGTAGAGAAGGGTAAATCAGAAGAGCAGATACTTGGTCATTTGCGTTATCATAAGGGAAATGAACTGGTAGTGCTGGGCGCCTACAGAAGAAGTGAAATATCAAGGTGGTTCAAAATCAGCATGGCAGATATTCTTATGAAGGAATTGGAGACACCTTTATTTATTGCGCACAATAAGTAATACCGTTAAAAACCGATTTAATAATTCTTTAAAATATAACAAAATGAAAAAACTTTTAGTTCCGACAGACTTTTCAGAATGCGCGGATAAAGCCATCAACTTCGCCGTGGAAACATCTAAAATTCTTCCGGTGCAGATCACGTTGCTACATTCATACGAGATAAATAGTAGTTTATACACCGATTACATGGGCGTAAATAAGGAATATAATCAAACGATCCTAAATGGGGCGAAAGAAAAACTAACCACTCTTAAAAAAGATATCGAAGAAACTAACGGCGACGTCATAGAGATTGCTGTTTCCACTGATTCATTACAAGAGGCAATTAAAAAATATGCAGAAGAAGAAAAGTTTGACCTTATCATAATGGGAACCTTGGGAGCGAGCGGTATCAAAGAAAAATTGTGGGGGAGCCGTACTGCAGCGACAATTGGCAAGTCAAGTATTCCGGTAATGGCGGTACCCAATGATTATATATGGAAAAAGCCGCGGAAAATTCTATTTGCCACCAATCAGTTTGAAAAGAACCCCGCTATACTTGATTATATTTTTGAGCTTGCAGGATTGTATATGGCCAACATCCAGGTAGCCGTGTTCACTGACGAAGACGATGATAAAGCAGTCACCTTTCTTGATCACAGGAAAAAGATTTCAGAATATGAATTATTTCTGAAAGAGAATTATAAAGAAGACACACTTACCTCAACACATCTTTACGGAGAAAATTTCGAGGAGACTTTGCAAAACTTTATTAAAGAAAACAACATTGACATACTGGTAATGGTAACTTATCCACAAAACTTTTGGAACAGGATTTTTAATCCCAGTAAAACCAAACGAATGAGCTACCATTCACACGTTCCATTGCTGGCAATTCCGGCTACTATGCACGATAAAAAGTAAATATTATAAATGTACAAACATGAAACGAATCTTAGTACCCGTTGATTTTTCACCCACGTCAAAAAAAGCATCCAGGTATGCCATTGATATAGCTTCTAAGTCCGGCGGCACTGTGATTCTTTGTCATTTTTTCAGACCAATGAAATCTCCTGATACAGGTGCAACGGATAATGTTCGGGAATACAATCAGCAATTCGAGCTTAAGACTTTAAAAAGATTACAGCGACTTAAAAAGAAAGTACTGGCCGATACATCAGAAGCAGTAGCAGTTTCAACACTTGTCGGCCGTATGCCAATAGTGAAGAATATTCTGAGATTTGCCAAAAAAAATCACATTGATTTGATAGTCATGTGAACACAGGGTGCTACGGGATTGAAAAAAATGACTATAGGAAGTATAGCAGCAAAAGTAATGGAGGGTTCGCAAGTCCCAGTACTTTTGGTTCCTGAAAAATTTGTATGGAAGAGGCCTCAAACAATCCTTTTCACAACGACCATTTCTAAATCGGATAACAACGCATTTCCTGTGTTATTAAGTTTTGCAAATTTATATGGTGCAAAGATTACTGTTGTAAATTTGCGTGACCCTCACCAATTGAATGGCTATAAAGAAAAAGAAGAATTTGAAATGTATGCCTACAGTGTCCAAAGGATTTTTGATGATGTAAATATTCAATTCAGGCAAGTGGGAACGTTTTCTATCGAGAAAACGATGGCAAATCTCGATGAAGAAATTCCCTATGATTTTTTGGTAATGGCCCGTAGGAAGTTAGATTTTCTTAGCCGATTTCTTCAAAAAAGTTTTACTAAACAAATGGCCCATATTACGACTCAGCCTTTGCTGATTTTACCGGAAAAATAATATTTGTTCATTAATAAATTTACAAAATGATACGTTCCAAACATTGGTGGTTAATTACACTTAAAGGTCTCATCTTTACGTTCCTGGGAATTTATATTTTGAAATTTCCTGTAAGTGGAATGCTGGGTATGATTGTATATGGCGGTGTTTTATTATTCCTGTCAGGAGTTATTATTATATCCTTCGTTATCAGTACGCACAAAATTAATCCGAACTGGAAATGGCAATTAAGCGAAGGGATTCTTGATATTCTGCTGGCATTGATCCTGCTGTCAAACATTGGTCTAACGGCAATTACATTGCCTTATGTCTTTGCTTTCTTTGGCATACTTACAGGAATATTCTGGATAATGGAATCGTTATATTTTAAACGTAACCTCTATAGGTATTGGCGTGTAGCGCTAATTGCCGGCATCTTCTGCATTCTTATTGGCATTCTTATATTTTATCGTCCTATGCTTGCAGTGATTACTATTTTTGCTTTTATCGGTATCATGTTTATTGTTCAGGGCATTTTCCTGGTGCTGTTTTCATTAGCAATCGCGGGCATAAAAAGAGGACTTTCAAAGAAGTGATATTCATCAACCGCAACATGATTCATTAAAAATAGAAATCTTCGTTATTACTTGTTTTACTGTATTGATAAGATTCAGATCCTGACATGTCTGAAACGTACCGCCAATATTTTGAAGGCATGCCTGGTCTCAAATAAATTATTCTCAAAATCTTGTCACCAAGACCAGCCCTTTGAATTCTTTTAATTCATCACCGGGTATAAAAACAGCGTCACCGCCAAACCGAAGGTTTTTTTCTAACATTTCATCTATAATATCATCAACGTTAGCAGGTTCAGCATTCGCTGAAGAAACCAGTTCGATATGATTATTTTCTAACCTGGCAGGTTGAAAATATCCCTGCTTTACAAACAGCGTTTTGCCTCTTCCGTCTTTGATCGCTTGCCATATTTCGTTAAAATCAATTAAAAAGTTCCTTGAATTTACAGCCGTTTTAAGTTCAGCCAGTCGTTGGTTATTTTTTTCAAGAGTCAATTTTTCCATAACCGGCCATACGGATTCCACTATGTGATGTGCTTTCTCATTCATTTTGTTTCCGTACAACTTGCCTGCAAACATCTCTTTTCTGTCAGCAATCTTTAAGTATTCCGGGTAGTTAGATTCTTCAGTAGAAATAATTACCGGTAATAGATTTTTTTTCTGCACTTTGTTCAGTTGTTTGTCCACGCGGTTAAAGAATTCGCGCGCCAGGTTTGACTGACGGCTGCCAATTGCAGCTTCTGATCTTTGCACCGGATTTAAGTCCGGGTTCACCATAGGAAAACCATCTTCAATTTCCTCAACAACCTTGTCATTCAAAGCTTCTATGAGCCTTGCTTTATCGCGGTCGAGCACTAATATGTAATAAGAGATTTCCCGGTGCAACGCTCTTACCAAATCCCTGGTAGCAAAGGTTTTATCAATTACTACTCTATTTCCAACAGCAATGGGTAAACGAACATATTCTGCTGTAGTTTCATTTATGAACAGGATAAGGCTTTCTTTATTATGCCTGTGGTTAATACCATCTGCCAACTTATCTATCCGGGCCATCATATCGTTGACAAACGATTTTTCAAAGTCTGGGCGTAACCTTGATTCAACTTCTTTTATGAGGTTTTTCAATAAAATCGAATCTTTCTCATTGTCTGGAGTAGTACGATGTGTTTGTAAAATAATTGTTACACAACAATCTGATGCAATGTTTTTAAATTTTTCTAACGCTGTAATCATAAAATATTTTTTCTTTAAGTTAAGCCTTTAATTCTGCATAACCTTGCCCGGTGGCGGCAAGTAATTTTAATTAACTTTTTGTTCCAGAATACTAAATCAGCAATAGATTTCCTGTGAAATTTATACATTGAATGGTAGTTCAACTCATTTGTGTCTTCTAAATCAACTGATCCGAAAGGTTCATAGAGCCTGACTAAAAATGTGTCGTATCCATAGTTGGTTTCTAGCGTGACACAGATCATTAATAAATGCGGGCCGGATCATATTTCCCCACTCTTTTCGCAGGTAACTTTATCAGCCAAACAAATTAAAATACTTATATGAATAAATTCTTCGCAAAAAATATACAATCAGGATAGAAGGGGCTGCAAGAGAAGGAGCGGCGACGCCAGAAATATTAGATGTTTCAAATAGAGAAAATGCCGACTTGATTGTGATGGGTATGAAGGGCAAAGGCAAAAGCAACTCCGTATTTGGCGCAATACCACTTTGGTGATGCGCAAATCTTCAATACTTGTTTTGGTAATACCGGAAAAGGTGAAATTTGAAAATATTGAAGTAGTCACTTTGGTCTCCGACTTTGATGCTGAAACGGAATTAAGCAATTTTTCTCTTTATCAACTTATATACTTCAAACCATATCACAGATATAAAAGCAGCGATAATTGTCCAACTAATTTGCATTCCATCTAAAGAAGTTATTCTAAAAAAAGAAGCGACTGACGGAATGTATAAAATCATAGCAAGCAAAGTCAGCGTCGCGGCAATTATAATTCCCAACAGAATATTTTTGTATTTTAAAGTCGTAAAAATCGAAAAATAAAATGAACGGTTTACTAATGTCAAAAATATATTGGCAAAGATTAATGTAGTGAAAACCATAGAACGCGTCATCTCTTCATTATATCCTTTCTGCACAGAAAATTGATACATAAATAAAGTGCCTACGGTAATTGCCAATCCCTGGATAATACTGATGGTAAGTTCTTTCAGATTAAAAAATGTATTGGTCATTTCCCGTGGCGGATGGTGCATCGCATTTTTTTCCATGGGTTCATTTTTATAAACGATTGAGCAAGTTGGACCCATGATGAGTTCTAAGAAAATAACATGCACGGGTGTAAAAATTGTCGGATAAACCCACCCCAGGATAAGAGGAAAAGCAACCGTTAATATAATTGGAATATGAATAGAAATAATGTACTGAATCGCTTTTTTCAGATTGGTATAAATCTTTCTTCCCATGGCAACGGCATACACCATTTTCCCAAAATCATCATCAGTGAGAATGATGGAAGCAGCTTCCTTCGCAATTGCAGAACCACGCTTGCCCATTGCAATGCCTATGTGAGCCGCTTTGATAGCCGGCCCATCATTTACACCATCGCCGGTCATTCCTACATTTTGATTCTGTCTCTTGAGGCTTTGAATAATTTTTAATTTTACCTCAGGAAACATGCGGGTAAAAATATTATTGTTGGTCACTGCGCTATCAAATTTATCGGGTTCGAGAGCTGATAATTCGGCGCCATCAATACCTTTTCCCCACCCTCTGAAATCAGCCTGCTTTGCGATGGCAGTAGTGGTTACCAGGTTATCGCCGGTAATTATTTTTACTTTTATTCCCGCATCATACAAATGGTTAAATACCTGCGCTATATTCTTTTTAGGCGGGTCATAAAAACCAATTAATCCTAAAAATGTATTTTTAAATTCCTGTTGTGTCCCAGGAAATTCATTCCCGTCAAAATCAATAATGCCTACACCCAATACGCGCAAACCTTTGCTGGCAAAAGATTCTAAATAAGAATTCACTTTATTTCTTTGTTCACTGGTTAAAGAAGAAGATTGTAGAATGGCTTCGGGTGCACCTTTTACCGCGATGATTCGCTCTCCATTTTTATTTTCAAAAAGATGTGTCATCATTGGCGGCTTTCCGTCCAAAGGATATTCATGAATCATTTTAAACTCATTACGCCGGTCCACCGGAATATTTTCTCCGTAAGATTGGTGAATCGCAATTTCCATTGTATTAAAAGGGACACTTTCACTCGCCCACATTGCCGTACTTAATAATTTTTGTGCGCTCGTACTTTTCCAGTTTTCTTTGGTGAGCACTTTGTCGGAAGTAAAATCATAAAGCTGAAATATCTCCATGCGGTTTTCAGTGATGGTTCCGGTTTTGTCGGTACACAAAACTGTGGCAGCACTCAGTGCTTCAACAATTGAAGTCTTCTTTACAATGACACCTTCTTTCATTAACCGCCATGCGCCCAGCGCCATAAAGGTGGCCAGCGCCACAGGAATTTCTTCGGGCAATACCGACATGGCAATCGTCAATCCCTTCAACAAGCTGGTTAAAATATCTTTGGATTGGAAATAATTAATTCCCCAGATGATTAGAAAGATAACAGCGCCTACTAACGTCATCCATTTTACAAATGTGTTTATCTGTTTTTGCAAAGGGGAAATTTCTTTTTTGATATCCTCAACAGATTTTCCCAACTCACCCAGTTTGGTATAATTGCCAACAGCGCTAACCTCAAATACGCATTGACCTGATTCCGGCAGCGTACCGTTATAGACTTTATTCTCGTTTGGGTTATCAATATTTTTTGTAACACTAAAAGATTCTCCCGTAAGAATGGATTCATTGACCGAAAAATCATTGAGCTGTTTTACGGTTCCATCTGCAGGAATCAATTCGCCTTCTGAAACCACCACATAATCACCCACAACAATTTCTTCTGCTAACAAAAATACCGGCTCGTTATCCCTGATTACAGTCGCGTGCGATTGGGTAAATTCTTTTAAAGTATCCAATGCATTTCGGCTCCTGTTGTCCTGGTAAACAGAAATGGCGGAGACGAGGATGATTGCCCCACTCATAAACCATGCATCCGAAAATTGGCCAAGGATAAAGTAGATAGCCGCCGCAACTACCAACAAAATAAACATAGGTTCGGTAGCGGCGTCTTTCAACGAATGCCAGAAAGGACTTACAGATTTTGATTCTATTTTATTCTTTCCATATTTTTTACGTGATGCACTGACTTCGCTTTTCGTGGGGCCAGCGAATGGAAAGGGATTGTTGTATTCATTGCATTTTAAATAATGGCTAAACAAATATTATTTGTTATTAAATGATTTTAATTTTTATTTTTTAATTCTAAATTCTTAATTGGGCTCACTCTTCCTCTTCTGTATTTTTAAAACTCATCAGCAGCGTATAAGCACCTTTTGTTACAATAGTTTTTGCCGATAAATTTTTGTCTGAAATAATTTCTGTAAATCCATTTTCGCTTTTTCCAATTTCAACTTCCACCATCTCAAATTTATTTTTACCGGTACTTTCAAAAAAGTATTCTTTGCCTTCAAAACGAACAAAAGCTTCATCAGGCAGCACATTGCGCACCTTATTCTTTAATGCTATTTCTGCATTCATGTACATGCCGGGAAAAAGATTCTTATCATAATTATCAAAATGGCAATCCACTTCAATAATACCATCGGGCGAAACATCTTTGCTGATTAAAATAATATCGCCTGGGTATTTTTTTTCAGGGTTATTGTTGGTATAGGAAACCAGCGGCTGATTAATAAATATTTTATCCAAATCTTTTTCAAAAACTTTAAGATTCAGATGAATGTCAGACGGGTTTACCAACTCAAAAAGCACATCACCCGATGTTACATATTTCCCGATGTTTACATTAACCTTGGTAACAAATCCATCTATCGGAGAATACACATTGATGCTTTTGGAAATGTTATTGATAGAAAGATTATTCGGATTGATTCTTACCAACTTCAGCTTTTCTTCTAACGATTTAATCAGGATTTGCTGGGTTTCATAAGTTGACTGAGACTGCTGAAATACCTTATCACTGCTGGCTTTGCTTTCATTCAAATCCTTTTGGCGGTTGTACTCGCTTTCATTTAAAGACAATTGTGCTTTGGCAGTCAGGTAATCCTGTTGCAGCTGGATGTACTGGTTATCCTCCACAACAGCAATCACTTCATTTTTATTGACGTGCAAGCCCGGCAATAGTTGGGTTGATTTTAAATAACCCCCAAAGGCACGCTCACTGAGACCATATTTTGCGGTGGCACATCTACACGCCCGTTAACTTTAAGAAGGGAAGCAATTTCCTTTTGCTGTATGCTTCCCGTTTCTATGTGCGCATTATTCATCTGCGCGTCGGTTAACGTAATTGTATTTCCCGTCTCAATTTTTTTTATTTCTTCCGCAGGTTTATTGTTTTTGCAGGAAGTAATCAGAAAGAAGATGGAAAATATGACAAATAGATTTTTCATTTTTTTGTTTATTTACTGTTCAGATAATTAATTTGATTGATAGTCTCATTCAGACTTTTGATAACATCAATGTACTGGCTTTGAATGGTCACCGCCTGGTTCATCAATACCACCCAATCCAGGTAATTGATTTCTCCATTGACAAATTGTTTCGTGGCGGTAGATGAAATCGTTTCTGCGCTTTTAAGACCTGTATTTTCATACCACTTAGCGCTTTCAAGAAATTTTTGATATTCAAGTACAGCGGCTTTCTTATGAGCGTTCAAAGTTTGTAATCCAAGTTCATAATTGTTTTCAGCAATTACCTCTTTTATTTTTGCAGCACTGATAATGGCTTTTTGTGCACCATTAAAAATAGGAATTCCTACGCCAATTTGAATAGCCTGAAATCTCGCGGAAGCGGAGTAATATTTGTCATCAGCGCCTGTGCCACGAATACTTGTGTTGTTGTAACCCAATGCCAGGTCAGGTAATAACTTCGACTTCTGATATTGTGTATTTGCTAATGCTATTTCGTTTTGTTGCTGCAAAAATTGTAATTGTGGATGTTGTTCTAATGCTGTGAAGGTTGCACTGGCGAATTCTTTTTTAAAGCTTTCCGCTGAAGGAACATAAACCGTATTTGTTTTGAGCGCTAATTGAAATTGAATTTGTACAATCTGAATATCCTGTTCCAATTGTTTTAATTGAATAGATATTTGCCCCCGCTGGTTTTCAGCCGTTGCTTTCTCCAACAAATTGCTTTCTCCTTTCTCAAAACGAAGATTGGCTTTCTGTAAAAATTCGGAGTACAGGCTATCTATGCGCAGCAATAATTTTTGCTTTTCATATAAATAGGAAAGCGCGTTGAAAATATCTGAAACCGTTTTTTTTATTTCAATCTCTCTTACGGCTACACCTATTTCACTTCCCGAAAACTCTTCTTTCAACAATGATTTTTGCCTGGTATAAACTGTCGGGAAACTAATGGATTGGCTAATGCCGAATTTTGTATCGGTATAAATGCTATTAATTTCTCCCGCTTCGCCAAATACGGTTGTAGCAGGAATTGCAGCAGAAGATTTTATTAATTTTTGCTGATACTCCGCGTTTAGTCTTTCGTTCTTTAATGAAAGATTATTTGCGATAGCTGTGTCAATGGCTGCGGGTAATGTTATTGACGTTTGTGCATTACCGTTATTAGCGTAACATAAACTTATCATTACAACAAATAACATAGCCACGCCCGGTTTAATTTTTATTTTTTTAGGATGAATGTTTTCAAACAAGAGATACAACACCGGCAAAACGAAGAGTGTGAGAAAAGTAGCAATCATCAAGCCTCCAATAACGACAGTAGCGAGCGGACGCTGTACTTCTGCACCGGCACCGGTGCTCAGCGCCATTGGTAAAAATCCAAATGAAGCTACAAAGGCTGTCATCAGTACCGGGCGCAGTCTCACTTTGGTGCCCATCAATACAATGCGTGTTTTATTTTGCATACCTTCTTTTTTTAGACGATTAAATTCTGCTATCAGCACAATACCATTCAGCACAGCAATCCCAAACAAGGCGATGAAACCTACGCCGGCACTGATGCTGAAAGGCATACCACGTAAAGCCAAAAAGAAAATCCCGCCGATGGCAGAAAGTGGTATGGCGGAATAGATTAGCAAACCTTGCTTTACAGAACCGAATGCGAAATAAAGTAAAATAAATATTAAGAACAATGCTATTGGAACAGCTATCATTAATCGTTGTGTAGCCGCATTCAGGTTTTCAAATGCCCCACCGTAGGTAGTGTAATATCCTGGTGAAAAATGCATTTGCGCATTTACCTTATCCTGCAATTCGTGAACGATGGTTTGTACATCTCGCCCACGCACATTAAAACCTACGACGATTCTACGTTTGGCATCTTCGCGTTGTATTTGGTTGGGCCATCTTTTATAGAAACGTTGGCAACCTGTGACAGCGGAATCTGCAAGCCACCAGGTGCAGGTATCAGCAAATTCTGAACATCTTTTAAATCCTTTCTTTTATCGCCGGCTAAACGAATAACCAAATAAAAATGCTTTTCTCCTTCATAAACCTGGCCAGCAGTTTGTCCTGCAAACGCAGTATTCACGACGCGATTGATATCTTCGATATCCAGGTGATATCTCGCAATCTCATTCCTGTTGTAATCAATTATGATTTGTGGCAAACCCGTAACAGGTTCGATATACAAATTCTGGGCGCCCTTTACGGTATTAACCAATGACCCTAATTTAGCAGCATAGACAGCCAATGTATCCAGGTTTTCTCCAAAAATTTTCACCACTACATCCTGCCGTGTACCCGTCATCAGTTCGTTAAAACGCATTTGAACAGGATATTGAAAACCTGCTGTAATGCCGGGAATGTCTTTTAAAGCCTTACCCATTTTCTCAGCCAGTTCATCAAATGTTTTGGCGGAAGTCCAGTCTTCTTTATCTTTAAGAATCACCATCATATCGCTGGCATCCATCGGCATCGGGTCAGTAGGCACCTCGCCACTTCCTATTTTAGTTACTACTTTTTCTACTTCAGGGAATTGTGTCTTTAAAATATGAGCTGCTTTAGTAGTGTATTCAATCGTAGTGTTTAAGTTACTTCCGGTGAGCACCCTTGTGTCCACCGCAAAATCACCTTCCTCTAAAGCCGGAATAAACTCTCCACCTAAAGTGGTGAAAGTAAAGATGGCAATTGCAAATAAAGTAACCGCCGCAATTAAAACGGTCTTTGGAAATCTTAAGACTTTGCTTAGTGCAGACTGATACACACGTTCCACTCTTTCCATCACGCGGTCTGAAAGATTCTTCTTGTGCTTAATATTTTTACTTAAAAATAAACTGCTCATCATCGGAATGTATGTGAGTGAAAGAAGAAAAGCGCCCAGTAATGCAAACGCTACCGTTTGCGCCATCGGCTTAAACATCTTTCCTTCTATGCCCTGCAAAGTCAATATCGGCAGGTACACTACCAAAATAATGACTTGACCAAATACGGCACTGTTCATCATTTTACTCGCACTCTTCTGTACTTCTTCATCCATTTGTTTTTGTAGGAACCTATTTCCCACTTCAAACTTTTTATGATGCGAGAGCTGGTGCATCACCGCTTCAACAATAATGACGGCGCCATCCACAATCAGACCAAAATCTAAAGCGCCGAGGCTCATCAGGTTTCTGCTCACACCAAAGAGATTCATCATGATAACCGCAAAGAGCATCGCAAGTGGAATTACGGATGCTACCAAAAAACCGGCTCTGAAATTTCCCAGGAACAATACCAGCACAAACACGACAATCAATGCACCTTCCATTAAATTTCTTTCGACCGTGCTGATGGCATGGCTTACCATTTTTGTACGATCAAGGAATGGCTCAATTACCACACCTGCGGGCAAGGTTTTCCGGATTTGGTCAATGCGTTCTTTTACATTTTTGATTACTTCATTACTGTTGGCGCCTTTCAGCATCATCACTACCGCTCCGGCAACTTCTCCTTCATCGTTATACGTCATCGCACCATATCGAACCGCATTTCCAATAGTTACATCGGCTACATCCCTTATGAATAAAGGAGTTTCGTTGTTATCTTTTTTTATGGTAATGTTTTTAATATCCTCAATGCTTCCTATTAACCCTTCGCTCCGGATGTACAAAACGGTAGGGCCTTTTTCAATATAGGCGCCGCCTGTGTTTTGATTGTTCTTTTCCAGTGCATCAAAAACATCATTAATGGTGATGCCGTAAGATTGCAATTTATTGGCATCTGCCTCTATGGAATATTGTTTTAGTTTTCCACCAAAGCTGCTCACTTCAGCTACACCTTTTACACCTAGCAATTGCCGCCTTACAATCCAATCCTGTATGGTCCGCAATTCTGTGGCGTCATACTGGTGTTCGTAACCTTTCTTTGGACGAACCACGTATTGATAAATTTCACCCAATCCTGTCGTGACCGGTCCCAGCTCAGGATTGCCGATGCCTTTTGGAATTTGGGATTGCACCTGTTGCAAACGTTCTGCCACTTGTTGCCGCGCCCAGTAAACATCTGTGTTATCATCAAATACAATCGTAACCAATGACAAACCAAACCTGGAAAAACTGCGAATTTGTTTTAATCCCGGAATGTTGTTGTTGGCCTGCTCTACCGGGAAAGTAACCAGCCTTTCTATATCCGTAGCACCAAATGATGGTGCGATGGTAATTACCTGCACCTGGTTATCTGTTATGTCAGGAACCGCGTCAATTGGCAGTTTGGTGAATTGATAACTTCCGTAAGCAATCAATCCGAAAATAAAAAGCCCGACGATGAGTTTGTTTTTTATGGAGAATTCTATGATTTTATTAAGCATTATTTCTAGTAATCATTTTTTTAATGAAAAATAAATTCCATACCAACAAACATTTTTGTTGGAGTATGACTTTATTAAAATATGATTAGCAAATTCTTGGCGGCTGCCAGATGTTAGAAAGGAATGTAGGTTGTAGAAATGTTGCTTGTGTTTTGAAATGTTGATTTTGTATAAACTGAACAGGTTTTGTAATAACCACCTTTTGAGAAGGCAAATAAACATTTATAATAGATGCCACACAATTATCGTGGGTTTTAAATGGCAGTTTCATGTCTTTTGCATAATCTGCATCGTGTACGTCACCCATCGCATAATGCATATATAAAAACTGGTAAAGCGTGATGTTTTTGTTTTCGTGCCTGTGCTCTATGAAATGTTCTACCAACAAAGGCATCTTAAGCAACTGTGAAAATTCAGTTGTTGAGAACAAATAGATAACGAAGAACGATATGGCGAACAGTTTTTTCAATGTTTCAAAAATAGCCCCAAAAATTGAAGTTATGCATGATAGTGGTCATACAAAACTGAAATTGATGTCAGCTCACATCGTTCTGATACAGGTTTGACTTATTCTTAACAAACTAAAAAAAAAGTTGGTATCTATTTAGGCTTCACCAGACTATCCGCAGGGTATTTCCCTTCCATTTCTTTCTGCGCATTGGCGGCCCAGTTTATCAAAGTTGATTTCTGGTCGGCACTCAATACGGCGTCACGATGTATTAGTGTGTATGAGAACAGCGGCATATCACCATCCTTTATTTGTTTCTGAATTTCCTTAAATTTTTTATAGCGCCGGTAAGCAGGGTAGGTAGCAAATATTGAAAAGTTCACTTCCTTTTTTCCCTCCAAAATGTGATTATTAAGAAACCAGGCTACCGGCTGAATGTTTTCATACCAGGGATACCGCGTGGTATTGCTATGGCAATCGTAGCAGGAAACTTTCAGCATTTGCTGCACATCGTCAGGCACTTGCTGTGCTGCTGTAATTTGATTGGCGGCAATTTCTTCACCTTGGTTTTTTGCGGGCCTTATAAATTGAATTATGATAAAAGCAATTAATAAAACAATTAATACGATCCTTATTACTCTTTTCATGTATTTATCTTTTATTGTTTTTATTATCGCATGGCATACACCTTCTAACCATGTTTAGTTGATTTGAACATTTTTAATGGCTATTTGATGAGAGTTATTTTACTCAAAATATAGTTTAATTTCTATTTGTCATTTTTTCTACTAACAATGGATAAAAATCTTACGTGAAATTTCTAAATATGCAAAGATTATATTTTTCCCAATATATGGTAGTGATCATTGTCATTATAATAAGTGATTGTCGTCATGTCGCACGATATTCAAGTGTTGAAGTTTAGGAAAAACAATTATATCAATGCTGTTTTATACTCTCATCTAATTTTAAGCGTTAGTCATAAATAGATGATTACAGTCATGAAAATTACTAACGAATATCAATTTTTGCTTTGTAAGCTGGAATTAGATTTGAGTATTAAAAATTATTAAATTAAAAAATCATGAAAAATATTCTTGTTCCGATCGACTTTTCAACAACATCGCATAATGCCGGAAAGTATGCCGCTTCAATGGCAGAAATATTTAATGCCAAAGTGACTTTTTTTAACGTTGTTCCTGACACGTTGATCATAGATGAAGAAGCTGATGAAGAACGTATTGCCATGCATCAGGAAAAGATTTCAGGAAATAAGAACCTGATGGCGAAAGAAATTAAGAGGCTTACTAAAAATAAAAAAGTTTTATTGGAGAGCTACGTTTATGAAGGTTCCCCGTGCAATGTTATTCTGAATATGGCAAAAGAAAACAATCCGGATATTATTATCATGGGGATGAAAGGGAAAGGACAAAGTAATTCTGTTTTTGGCAGCACTGTTACCTCTGTTGTTCGGAAATCATCTATTCCCGTTTTGATAATTCCCGAAATGGCAGATTATCTGCCTATTGACACAATCACCCTGGCAACGGATTTTGATACGGATACATATGCCGCGTGTTATGCTTTATTGATGAAAATCGCAAAAAAATATAATTCTTTTATCCAGGTACTTAATGTGCAAAAGAAAGAGAAGCAGATGAACGATAGTGAGTTTATCGGTAAAATGGATACCCAATATTCACTAGCAGGTTTAAAACACAGCTTTAACATTGTTGAGGATACAAGCGTGATTGAAGGGATCAATAAATTCATCGAAGAAAAGCCTTGTGATATGTTGGCAATGATGGCTCATAAGCACTCTTTTACTGAAAGATTATTCGGCAAAGTTTATACTAAAGAGATGAGTTATGCAACAGTGGTGCCGCTGCTGGTGTTGCAGAACAAATAAATAGGCATCCTTAGATATTCGTTGCTTTTAGTGTGCTTCGTTTTAATTCCGCTATGCTTCCAATTGCTTAAAAGAAATCTATAACCAAAGTTTTTAGAAGAGAAAAGCATTATCATTTCGTGGATTTATATTACTATTTACCAGGCGACGATCGGCAGCGTTCATTGATTCATTTTCTATTAATACAATGCCACCGTAATCTTTCAACAGGCCTGTTTTTACAATTTCGATGTGGTTGCCTCTCGATAAAAACCTTTCTGAATTCCTCATCCAAATTTCACGGGATTTAAAGGTAGAATTTCTCATTAACGATTTCCTAAGTTGTTTTTTATAATATTTATCAATCAGAAGGATGCTGTCTTTACTGCATTCCAAAGCTTTTGAAATAGCACTGAGTTTGCTGATAAGATGATTTGACTTTTTTGCAAACGCTATCTTGCCTGCTAAAAGTTAAGAAATTAGATTTCACCGGCACCACTATTTTTTGCGGTGTTGATGTACATAAAAAAAATTGGCGTGTAAATATTCAGGACAGTGAATTTGAACTGGAAGATTTTTCACAAAACGCCGATGCAGTTCTTTTACATA
>DATCFI010000186.1:0-5993 GCA_036509585.1 Hanamia sp.
AATCTTTCAAATACCCGGTTTAAATGTTCTTCGGCAATTCCGATACCATCGTCACTTATTTCTATTAAAATATTTTCTCCATCGGTTTTATAAATACTGGCAATGACGTGGCCGCCCTTTTTTCCGTATTTAATCGCATTGTCAATTAAATTGATAAGTACCTGCCTGATTTTCTCTTTGTCCGCAAAAACAGTAATCGGGAATTCGCAGCCTTTTTTAATCGTGCATTTAACTTCCTTTTTCGAACTTTTTATTGACAATGTTTCGAACACTTCTTTTATTAAATGCTGAATGATGAAATTTTGTTTGTTTACTGGTTGAGTTCCATTTTCTAATTTGGAAATTTCATCCAAATCACTCACGAGGTTTACCATTCGTTCAATATTATGTGAAGCGTTTTCTAAGAACTTTTTATTGACCAACGGATTTTCAAGTGCACCGTTAAGCAAAGTATCTACGTATCCCTGGATGGCAAAAATTGGCGTCTTCAGTTCATGGGCGAGATTTTGCAAAAATTCTTTGCGATAGGCTTCATTGTTTTCCAGGACTTCAATTTCTGCTTTGTTTTGCTGTGCCCAGTTTTCGACATCCAGCCTTACATCATCAATACTTCTTTTAGGCAAAATATATTTGTAGTACATCTCTTCTTTTCTATTTGCCTTTTTTTGATTGATGAATTTATAAATCAGCTTTATTTTCCTAAAAATAAACCATTCCAAAACAGCATGAATTAAAAAATAACCCAGCAAAAAAATTATGAATGACACCGAAAGTGTAACCATCCAGTTTTTTGTAATGAAAAAAAAGGCTGCACCAACAGGCACGGATAGCATTACTGAAGTAATTGCTGATAGCTGATTTGGAGATAGATTTTTTGTAGTAAAGCTCATTTGATATTTTCTGGGCAATCAGGAAGATTGATGTAATCTAATTCTGCAATTCAAATTTATATCCAACACCTTTTACAGTTGTAATGCAGTCCAGCCCCAACTTTTGGCGGATTTTTCTTATGTGAACATCAATGGTGCGGTCACCAACAATCACATCACTCCCCCAAACCTGGTTAAGGATTTCATTTCTTAAAAAAACACGCCCGGGGCTGAATGCAAGCATGTACAGCAATTCAAATTCTTTTTTAGCCAATACAATAGGTCCGCCATTTATTGATACCATATATTTTTCCGGATCAATAGTTACATTTCTGATTTGTATTACTTTCCCATCCACCTTATATACACGCCTAAAGATTGCATTGACGCGGCTTATCAGGACTTTTGGACTGACGGGTTTTGTAATGTAATCATCCGCGCCAATTTCAAGACTTTTTATTTGCGTCGTATCATCGTTGAGTGCAGTTAAAAAAATGATTAATGTATTTTCAAATGCAGTTTGAGAGCGAAGAATGCGGCAAACATCCACTCCTGATTTGTAAGGCATCATGATGTCGAGAATGATTAAATCGGGATGCACTTCCTTTGCTTTTTCAATCGCCTCAATGCCATCTTTTGCGGTAAACACGAGGTAACCTTCGTTATTTAAATTGTAAGAAATTATTTCCAGGATATCCGGCTCATCATCTGCAATTAATATTTTTCTCTGCTTTGATTCCATAAGACAAATTTAGCGAAAGCTATTTTAGATTGATTTTTTTTACTACTGATAAAGCATGGTGAAAAAATGACTCGTTAGGCTCAACAGTAAACGAACATTTATTGATGTTTTAGTACTTTTGCTTCTACGTAAAATATAATTTCTTCGGCTATATTTTTCGATTGATCACCTACCCTTTCCAGCTTTCTGATAATTGAAAGTATATCGAGGGCTTCATTGATGTTATTCAGGTCTTCGTGAATATATTTAGAGATATTATCATCTGCTTTTTTGTTTATGGTATCCAGAACATCATCCCTGGAAAAGATCGTCCGCGCAAGAATCGTATTTTCAAACTCAAAGGAAGCTTGTGTATCGGATAGAATGCTTATGGAACCATTATACATTTCAATTAACCGGCTTGATGCTAAAAAATCTTTATTAAATTTTACAGGTGAGTTTGCGATATACCTGGCGATGCCATCAGCAATATCACCAATACGCTCCAGGTTCGTATTTATTTTAAGCACAGCCAATAAAAACCGTAAATCTATAGCGACAGGGCAATAGAGGGCAAAAATGTTTTCGCAATCTCTGTCTATTTTTAATTCAAGAGCATTGACCCTTTTTTCACGGGCCATTACTTCGCGGGCAAGGTCTTTGTCAAATGCAAGCATGGCTTCTTTTGCCTTAGTTAATTGCGAAAGAACTAATTGCCACATATTAATTACTTCCGATTTTACATCCTTAATTTCTACTTCAAACTGAGTCATATTTTTTTAATTTTTTAAGTCTATCAACTAAACCTTCCTGTAATATAATTTTGGGTACGTGTGTCTTTTGGATTAGTGAACATGTTTTTGGTTATATCATATTCGATTAACTCTCCAAGATAAAAAAAAGCTGTTTTATCACTTACCCTCGCAGCCTGTTGCATATTATGAGTGACCACCACAAGGGTATAGTTTTTCTTCAGTTCCTGCATCAGTACTTCTATACTTGATGTAGAAATAGGATCCAATGCAGAGGTAGGCTCATCCAGCAGCAACACATCAGGTTCCATAGCTATCGCCCTTGCGATACATAAACGCTGTTGTTGACCTCCTGATAAAAATGTTCCTTTTTTATGGAGGGATTCTTTTACTTCATTCCAGAGAGAGGCTTTTTGTAAAGATTGCTCAACAATAGCATCTCTGTCAGGCTTTGATATTTTCATACCATTAAGTTTGTACCCGGCTATTACATTATCATAAATACTCAAATTGGGAAAGGGATTAGGGCGTTGAAATACCATTCCTATTTTATGCCGGACAATAATGGGATGCATACCGTAAATATCTTCGTTATTAAGCAGCATCTTCCCATCAGTTGATGTACCCTCAATTAATTCATGCATTCTGTTAATACAACGAAGAAAAGTTGTTTTTCCGCAGCCGGACGGACCCATCACCGCAATCACATTGTTTTTCGGTATCTCAATATTTACTTTTTTCACAACTTGATTTTCGCCAAAGTAAGCATCGAAATCCACCGTTTTTAGAATTGTACTCTCCATTTTCTGGTTATAATCTTAGTAATAATATTTAATAATAATACCCAAATAAGTAAGATGAGCGCTGCTCCCCACGCAAGGTTGTGCCAATCATCATAGGCGCTCGTTGCATAATTAAAAATCAACAGAGGTAAGCTTTCCATTGGTTTTAAAATATTAGTGGAAAAATACAGGTTCCCAAATGCAGTAAATAATAACGGAGCCGTTTCACCTGCTATTCTTGAAATAGCCAATATGACTCCGGACAAAATACCACTGATGCCGCAAGGCAAAATAATTCTTAATATAACTTTATGATATGGCAACCCTAAAGCAAGCCCTGCTTCTTTTAAAGTATCAGGCAAGAGTTTTAAAGTTTCTTCAGTGGAGCGAACTACAATGGGCAACATCATTATTGCCAGCGCTACACTACCTGAAAGGGCTGAAAATGTGTGCAAAGGTTTTACGACCCAGAAATACACCACAATTCCCATCACGATGGATGGGGTTCCCTGCAATACATCTACGGAAAGCCTTGTCCAGTTTGCCAATCTGGTATTCTGGTTTTCGCTCAAATAAACTCCGCACATAATACCTAATGGAATTGCAATAAGTGAGGCATAAAAAACGATCAATAAACTTCCAACCAGCGCATTGGCAATACCACCGCCGGCTTCACCAACCGGCTTAGGCATATTAATCAAAAAATGCCAGCTTATTTTACTAAAGCCCTCTTTAAATATGTAAATAAGAATTATAAATAAAGGCACTGTACAAAGCACAGAAAGAAGAATGATCAATCCTTTGAAAAACCTGCTTTTACCTAATCTGTATTTTACGTTCGCTTTCATTTTTATTGGGTAGTAAATCTTTTAATAATTCTTTTTCCAATCATATTAATAACTACAGTAACCAGGAACAGAACGAGTCCAATCTCAATTAATGCAGATAAGTAAAGACTGCTCGCAGCTTCTGTAAATTCATTCGCTATTACACTCGCCATAGTATTTCCCGGAGCAAAAATGCTTTTCGGTATTACGCTGGTATTTCCAATGACCATTGTTACTGCCATGGTTTCTCCCAATGCTCTTCCAAGGGATAATAAAACGCCAGCAAATAATCCTGACCTGGAATACGGTAAAATCACATCTCTGATTACTTCGTATCTCGTAGCGCCTAATGCATAAGCTGCTTCTTTTAATGATGATGGAACCATTCGTACCATTTCTCTTCCTAAGGATGCAGCGTAGGGAATAATCATTATGGTTAAAATTAATGATGCAGAAAATATCCCGATACCATAAGGAGTTACGCCAATTTTCAATTCTAAACTTCTTACAATCGGCACCAATACAAACAAGCCCCAAAAACCATAAATTACAGAGGGAACTGCCGCAATTAATTCTATCGCATTTTTTAAAAAATCAGAAAACCAACCTCTCGGATAATATTCCCCTAAAAAAATTGCCGTTGCAAAAGAAAAAGGAATGGAAATAATTAATGCCAGAAACGACGTTAATAATGTTCCCAGGAGAAAGGGATAAGTGCCATAAATATTATGAACCGGGTCCCATGCTTTACCATATAAAAAGCCAAAGCCCAACGCTTTTATCGAGGGTAATGACTGAATAACCAGAGTAAATAAAAAGGCAACCACTATCACGAGAATGCTTAATGAAACCAGGACAAGCGAAGTCCTGAAAATTTTTTCAGCACGGATTTGCCTTACAGACCGTTTAATTTTTTTTGCTTTCCAGACATTCATCATATTAGACATGGAAGAAATTTCCCGCAACAAATTATTGCTGCGGGAAATTCCGGATTTTGTTGGTGATAATTTCAAATATAGATGTTATTAGAAATTTATTGCAATATTGCTTTATCATTATAGGTAGCGGATTTAAGAATGTTTTCAGCAATTGTTACTGCAGCAGGCGACAATGGAGCATAATCCAAATCGTGGCAATACTGCTGGCCATCATGAATCTCCCACCACAACATTTTCAAAAGGTCCTGAGCCTTATCCTGTGAGCGTTTGTTATAAGCCTGTTCCTGATAAATCAAAGCCCAGGTAAATCCGCTGATAGGGTAACCATCAGCAGCATCGGTATTGCCCAAAAATATTTTTGAATCTGCAGGAAGCGTTACGTTACCGGCAGCGCTTGTTGAAGCTATATTTGGTACGATATAGTTTCCCGATTTGTTTTGCACTTTTGCATACGGCAAATTATTCTGAATCGCATAAGCCAATTCAATATAACCTATACCACCAGGAGTTTGCTTTATAAGTCCTGAGACACCGGGATTCCCTTTACCACCCAGGCCTGTTGGCCAGTTAACAGAAGTTCCTTTACCAACTTTTGTACTCCATTCAGGATTTACTTTAGAAAGATAATCTGTAAAAATATTAGTAGTACCGCTGCCGTCTGAACGATGTGCTACTAAAATTGGAGTTGCCGGTATTTTTACCCCGGGATTAATTGCAGTAATCTTTGGATCATTCCATTTGGTGATTTTGCCCAGGTAGATGTTTGCAATTACATCCGGAGTAAGTTTGAGTGTATCTTTTACTTCAGGCAAATTATAACTTATCACCACTGCGCCTGAACACATAGGAATATGTAACACGGGTACGCCCATCTTCTGAGCTTGTTCATCGGTCAGCGGAGCATCTGAATCTCCGAAGTCAACCGTTTTGTTGGTTAATTGAAGAATACCTCCGCCGGAACCGATTGCCTGGTAATTTATCTGTAACCCGTTAAGTTTGTTATATTCTGAAAATTGTTTTGAAAATAATGGATAAACGAAAGTGCTTCCGGCGCCTAAGAGCGTTTTATCTGCACTGCCCGAGGTGGCGGTTGAATCAGTAGAC
>DATCFI010000187.1:0-16889 GCA_036509585.1 Hanamia sp.
CTTATTTTAGACAAAAAATGTGAACAAAAAACAGATTTTTTAAACCCGGAAAATTAATGTGCGTAACTATCAGAAAATTGAAAACAAGAAGCTGTCTTATATGATTTTTAAAATATATTACACTACTGGATAGTTACAAAATTATAATAAATAATTTTGTAAAGATTTTTGTTTTGAGATTCAAAAATGGTTTGCGCATATCAAATAATTTAGGGGGAAATGAGAGCAAACAAAAAACCCTTCTCAAAAGAGAAAGGTTTAATGGATTGCTTGTCATCAAAAATTTTGGTAACCAGTACTTAATTTTCAACTAATTTCAATAAGGAATTATTTTTTAGTAGCATCTTTCATCTTATCAGCGCCTTCTTTCATCTTGTCGGCACCTTCTTTCATTTTGTCAGCAGCTTTGTCCATCATTTTATTGGCGGTATCCACAGTAGCTTTTGCCTGGTTAGCCATGCTTTTAGCTGAATCGCTCATTGCGGCAGCTGCGCTGTCGACAGGAGCAGTGGCTGTTGTCGTTGTTGTGGTTGTAGTTGTAGTTGAATCATTTGCCGTAGTTGTTTCTGTAGAAGAACCACTACCACATGACGTCATAAAAGCAGCAATAGCTACGATAGCAAGAAATTTTTTCATTTGTTTTAATTTTAGATTTTAATAATAACTGAAGGTTTATACCAATTTCTAAAAAAAGTAACCCACAAATTTGAAAACTCTTTGCCAGGTGAGCCTGAAAAATCATCAGAGTAGTTTCCTTTTAAAATCATATTGCAAATCTGGATGAAGTAATGCAAGTGCCTGATCAATTTTTTTTAATTGTCCATTATATAAATTCTTTAGCTGAATACTATGATCCAAAGGGATAGAATGAGAAATTATGCAGTTACAGAAATGAATTAACAAATCTACCTCTACTTGTTTTGATATTGAAAACCGAATGTGCTTGTTTACGGTCTTCAGTATTTTACGAATGCTTTTTTTTATAAAGTAGATATTATGTTTATTAATTTTCAGGAAAGAGTTTTCAGTTTCCAACTTTACATTTTCAATATAAATATTCATATTATCAGCTTCGAAAAGCATGAAACCCAATAATTCTTTATTTTCTTTTTTAAACTTAGCCAACCTGATGCAGTAATTCCGCAAATCATTTACATCTCTTTTTTCAAGATCTTTTTTTATTTCATTGAGCCCAGGATAATCCATATTTGGCAAAGTTAAAAAGGATGAGGTGTTGTGTCAAAAAAAAAGGAAATCATAAGACTTCCCTTTTTTCGGTTTATGCGTGTGTAATATGATTTCCTTGGTAAACCACTTTACAAAAGGGATTGTTTATATGATTTGCTCATCAAACTCACAAATAATCGCAAACTGATGAATCACAGAGATCGTCAAAAAAAATAAAGGAGAGGAAAATAAAGGCTTTTCTTTTACAAAGAATAGTGAAGGATATTTGGAAATTGATAACGAAGAATGGAATAATTTCCCCGTTTGTAATATTTTGTAAAGCTATCCTTTTATATTTAAAAATGCAAACGAGAGATTAACTAATTTTTAAAAAAAAGTAAAATTCCTCTCCTTTTGTACGAAATCATTCTTGTACAAAATCTTTCAACTAAAAATCTCATAGTTTTATAATACAATTATATTGTACTTTAGTAAAAGCTATTTGAACTTTTGCAAAACTAATTTCACAGATCGATTGGCACAATATTGGGGTTATCAGTAAAAAATACCAGCATGAAAATAAGTTCAGGAATAATTATATTAATGGGGTTAATTATTTCAAACACATTATATGCCCAGGATACGACCCATGAAAGACTAGTGGATAAATTTTATCCTAAAAGTGAACAGGCCGCGCCTTTGCCGAAGACCGCAAAGGCAAATCCCGTAACTATGACAACAACACCACAAACTGGAGCAGGCACGCCAGTCTCAGCAGTGCCTCTACACGCGACTGTTACCGCACCACTTCCACCAGACAGCAAGTCGGCTGCGCCAGTCAGTGAAATAAGCAAAGACGTCGCTCCGGTAACTCAGACGGTTTCGCAAACTCAAGCACAGCCGGGGCAAATAAATAATCAATCCGGAAAACTTAATAACAAAATAATTAATAATAATACCAAAATAGAGACTAATAATAGCCCGGCCTCGCCTATATATCGTGATACACGATTGGGTAGTAGCTCGCCGCTTTATAATACTTACGAAAAGAACGATAACGGCGCTGGCTCTGTCACAACCAACCCTAATAAAGGATAGAAGAATTTTGGCAATTAATTCAGTTTCATTTCAAACATTTTCGGCCAGTCTTTACCAGTAATGTATAGATTTTTTGTGGTACTATCGTAGGCTATTCCATTCAAAACGGCATCTCCACTTACCTTGGCTGTAGGATCATATTGATTAAGTAAGCCCGAAAGGTTCATTTTACCAACAACATAACCGTTAGACGTGTCAATTTTTACAATATCGTTCGTAAGCCAACGATTGGCATATATATAACCGTCAATTAGCTCAAGTTCATTCAGGCTATCCACTTCACCCATATTATCGGCCACCGTAACAATTCTTTTTATTGTCATTTCCTTCCTGCTTTCATCAGGCTGCACAAAATAAAGTTTAGATGTGCCATCGCTTATAATTATATCCTTAGTATCATGGGTAGCACCCCACCCCTCCCTATTCCATTTCAATGTATTAACAGGATGTGAAATGTCGTCAATATTATAAACAAAAATTTTATTATTTTTCCAAGTTAACTGGTAAATCTTATTTTTAAAAATGGTAATGCCTTCACCGAATATGGAAGTATCAGGTATCAGGTAATTCTTTTCAACATTCCCGGTTTTGATATCCACCATTCGTAAATTCGACGTACCCCATTCACCAGTTCCTTCATAAAGTTTGCCATTATAAAATTCAAGTCCCTGCGTATAAGCATTGGCATCGTGCGGATATACTGCTTCCACCTTAAACATAATAGTCGCGGGGGCAGGGATGTTGTTTACTTTTGGCATCGGAAGAGAACTATCATAATCAGAACCGGAAGAATTATGACATGAAATCAACAATAGGAGAACTACAACTGAAATTAATTTACGAATCATCTTTATTTTTTATAAGATTGTAAAAATAGCTAACTGAGCGCTTAGAATTAAAATATCTCTAAAAAAATATTGATAAAAATTTTTAAGTCCAAAAAATAATCTCTTTATTTGTGCTCTCAAACCTCTGATACTATTAATAACAATGGATTCCTTTCTTTTGTGATTTTATTTTAGTTAATCAAGGTCCGCAGATTTCTTAATCCTCGTTTTCATTATCCCATGTAAAGAAATTTCACCCACGCCTATGTGATCCCACTATTGTTCATTTTCTCAGCGCGCTGAGTTATTACACAGGGATACATGAAATCTATTTTTACACTATTTTTCCTTGCCTTATTAAACAACGGGGCATTTTCACAAAGATGTGGCACAGTTGACTATGTGATTAGTCATCCAAAAAATACAAATAATCTTCTTCGCAGTCAATCTCCTGGTACGCCTACGAGAGATACCTTAGCAAACGAGGTAATCATTATCCCGGTAGTGGTTCACGTTCTTTATAATACTGGTGAACAAAATATCAGCGACCAACAAGTTTTGTCCCAGATCACTGTTTTAAATAATGATTACAGGAGGCAAAACGCGGACACCGTAAATACACCTGTGCCATTTAAAAGTGTGGCTGCTGATTCGCGAATCCAATTTTGCCTTGCAAAAGTGGATCCACAAGGATTTGCAACTTCAGGCATCATTCATAAATACACCAAACAATCCCAGTTTCTGGCTGACGATCAAATGAAATTTACTGCCAGTGGCGGAGATGATGCATGGGATGCAACCCGTTATCTGAACATTTGGGTGTGTAATCTTTTCGGAAGAACTTTAGGCTATGCCGTGTTACCAGGAAGTCCCGCAGAAAGAGACGGGGTAGTCATACAATATGGCTGCTTTGGTACTACTTCCAACGTGGCAGCTCCTTACAATAAAGGTCGCACAGCTACTCATGAAATTGGCCACTGGCTTGGATTAAAGCATTTATGGGGAGACGCCTTTTGTGGTGATGATGGAATTGCAGACACACCACCACAGGAAACCAGCAACACCTATTGTCCTGTTTTTCCGCATCTTTCTTCTTGCTCCGTCAATCCTAACGGCGATATGTTCATGGATTTCATGGATTTTACAGATGACGGCTGCATGAATATGTTTACACAAGGTCAGAAGGCAGAAATGAGGGGCCTGTTCGCTTTAGGACAACCACGGAATTCTTTCCTGAATTCCACGTCTTGTGATGGTTCAAACGCTATAGAAGCCGCACCGATTCCGACGACTCCTGAAAAAGCTCCATTAAAAATCACTGTTTATCCTAATCCATTCAGCAGTCTAATAAAAATTGTTTCCAATGATCAAAAAAGTATCACGGGAAAAATATTGAGGCTGTATGATGTGACCGGTAAATTGTATCACACCGAAACGATAACTTCCGAGAATACTACTTTGAATATAAACGGTCTTCCGGCCGGGATATATATCCTTAAGATTGAAGGTGGTAGCGAGAGCTTTGTTTATAAGCTGATTAAACAGCCTTAAAACGTAAAGTTTATTATCTATGAGTTTATCAAAATTTTGCGATTATATTGGCATTAGATTTATAAAACCTAAAGTACTTTTGCTTCGTAAATGAATAAAAGTATTACCATGAAACATTTATTTTATTTAGGTGCTTTTGCTATCTGTTCTTTGCTTACTAATTGTTCGCAATCTCAAACCATTAGCGATAAGTATCCAAACTCTGAAGTTGTAAAGTCATACAAAGACTTCCCTGTACAATATTCCGAAGCGCAGTGGAAAGAGAAATTATCTCCTGCACAATATTTTATTCTAAGAGATAGGGGAACGGGAAGGGCTTTTAGCGGCAAATATGATCATTTTTATCAAAAAGGAACCTATTACTCCGCCGCGTCTTTACAACCTATTTTCAGTTCATCTACTAAATTTAATTCCGGAACAGGATGGCCAAGTTTTTATGCACCAATAAACAAAGATGCAGTAAGGCTCGTAGCCGATAATACCGATGGTATGACAAGATTGGAGGTAGTCGATTCAAAAACAGGTTCCCATCTTGGGCATGTTTTTGATGATGGTCCTGAGCCCACAGGCAAAAGATATTGCCTAGATTCTGATGCGCTCATTTTCGTGCCTGAAGGCGGGCAGGTGCCCGTAGATTCGAAGTAACATTTCAAAGAAAACGCAAATAAAATCGAACGCTTTTATTTGCGTTTTTAATTTCTCGGCACAGGCAAATCAAAATAGAAATATCGATAAATTGTTGCTTTACTGAAATGAGCTTTGTTAGGCAGAGTCGTAAAACAATAATTAGGAATGGTTCCTGAATGTCCGTTTACGGCTCTCTAAAAAACTTCTTCCAATACTATAAGCTTTCAATAATTTTTTTAGTGCTTTCAAAATCCTTATGATGGTAAGCACAAATACCAGTTTTTTTAGCGGCTTCCACCAACATCGTCCGGTCGTCAAAATAAAGACATTCTTCGGGTTTTGCTTGTGCGATACCTACGGCCAAGTGGAAAATTACCGGGTCGGGCTTGCGCATGCCTACTTCGCACGAAGAAATGAATGCGTCGAATAACCGATGAAGTTTGAATTTTTCGACACGATATTCGTTCAATTCACGCGGTTCATTATTGAGAGAAATAATTTTAACATTCTTATTTTTATTTTTCCATTTGATCAACCACGGAAGCATTTGTGGAAGTTGCACCGACTGAGCCAACATGAATTCTTTAAATTCTTTTCTCGAAAATTTTCTTTTTTGGTTAAACACAACTGTGTCTAAATAGTCGTCTATCGATATTTTCCCCATTTCCCAAACATTGAAAATAAAATCGTGAAGCACGTCCATCTCCGCATAATTGAGACTAAATTTTTTTGCAGCCGCTTCTCTCGATTCATGGCCCCAGCCATTCCTAAGCAACACGCCTCCAATATCCGAAAATAAAATTTTGTATTGTTTTTTCATTTCTTATGAATTAGGTTTTTAATAATTAAAAAAGCCATTACATCAATCGTTCTAGTTTTCAAGGCGCGCTATTTTATTCAGGCGCCTTTCAAATCTTTCGGTTGCAACATATTTAGCGTCCAGAAAAGCCATAACCAGTTCTTCTGCTGCCGCGAATCCGGTAACTCTTCCGCCAAGGCAAATTACATTCATTGCATCATCCTCAACACCCTGGTGGGCAGAAAAATGATCGTGTATGAGCGCGGCCCGAACCCCGGCAACTTTATTAGCGGCTACTGCAGCCCCCACGCCACTTCCGCAAACAGCTATTCCCCGTTCTACTTCTTTACCAGCAACCGCTTTTGCCATTGGCACTACAAAGTCGGGAAAGTCATCTTTACTATCTAATTCATAGGCGCCAAAGTCTTTTACGTCATATCCTTTTTCAATTAGAAATTTATGTAACAACTGTTTTAGATCAAAACCTCCATGGTCGCATGAGATACCCACTTTCATTTTATGATTTTTTTTGTTGATTTCTTTTTAACTCTTTTTTTTGCATTACGCTCTTGCTGTCTCCATAACACTGCTCCGCCTTTTATGCCTTCCCTGTTGTTCTCGATAGTCACGTCCGCATCTAATTTAAAATCCAAGAATTTGGCGTTTCCTCCGCTGATATAAAGATGGTCATAATTGAATACGGTTTTTAAAACCTTCAATACTCTTTTCATTCTTTTAACCCACCTCTTTTTCCCAATCTTTACTAACGCAGCTTCTCCCACATAATCATTATAATTTTTTCTTTTCGTAATAGGGTGCTGCGACATTTCGAGATGTGGTATTAAAAACCCATCTTCCATTACTGAAGAACCAAATCCTGTTCCAAGGGTGATAACCATCTCTACACCTTTTCCAGCTGCTAAGCTTAAGCCTTGCAGATCGGCATCATTTATAACCAAAGCAGGTTTGCCCAATACTTTTGTAAGTTGTTTCTGAAGATCATAATCTTTCCAAATATCATTTCCTAATTTAGGTGCTGTTTTTACCACACCATTTTTAACATAGCCTGGAAACCCCGCAGTAATTTTATCGTATTCAGGGAAGCGGCGTGCTAGCTCCTTTATCAATGCTACAAAGTTTTGCGGTGTAGGGGGAGATGGCGTCTTTTCTCTTTCATAGTCCTGTAAATAATCGCCTTCCCTATTCAATACAGTAGCTTTAATATTTGAGCCTCCAATATCTATCGCAAGGATTTTGATATTTGTTTCTGACATGTTACCTGTTTTGATTTTTGTTAAAAGTAATTCCTTTGTTTCAAAATAAGTAAGATTCTGTCTTTTTGATTAGTAAAATATTAGACGAATTTTTAAACGCGTCAAAATCATGAATCGTTTTAGTGAACGAATTAAATCTATTCAATTTTCATCACACGTTCTCAATGAATTGCCAAGCACTGCTTGAACCACTCATGATTCATTCTTAAAAGGGGTATTTTTTGGATGTTATAAAGACCAGGAAGAAGCCGTCAACACTCAACGTTCTTGAGACCTGTCACTCTGGAAAAGGCGGAAGGAAAAAGAATAGTCAACCAATTGAATTTTTCCTTGTTCAGATAAATGGAATGCCTTGCTGTATTGAGGCTCTTTCATTCAATATTTCAGGAGATGTTACAGCATCTGTAAATGCCGATGCTATTTCACATCCCTAGGTTGATGTTAATGAACTCACTTCAGCAACAACTGTTTTGCTATACGATGGTTTAATTTTGCCTAAACAGGAAATTTCGAATGTCTGCCAAAAGAAAGAAAGTTAATTAAAAAGCAGATGATCGTGCGCTGTTTATTTTTGGATTTGATTAGTACACTTTTTATTGCAAAAGTTATGAAAAAAGTCATTTTTGGATCGCTGATGTTTGTTTTTATCTCGACGGGATTTTTACAACCTAAACAAAAAGTATCGGTCGCAGTAGCCGCTAATGTTCAATTTGCAATGGAGCAATTGAAAAGTCAATTTGAAAAAGAAACAGGTATTGAAGTTGATGTTACAATTAGTTCTTCCGGGAAATTTACCGCTCAGATAGAAGAAGGTGCACCCTATGATCTGTTTGTATCTGCGGACTTAAGTTATCCTTTGGAATTATATAAAAAAAGTTTTACTGCAGATGCTCCCAGAGTATATGCAAATGGTTCACTGGTGTTATGGACAATGCGGAATGATTTAAAACCATCCATTAAAGAATTATCTTCCAGAGAAATAAAAAAAATTGCTATTGCTAATCCTAAGATTGCACCATACGGAGTAGCAGCAGAAGAGGCATTAAAATATTATAAAGTATATGATGAAGTAAAAAATAAATTAGTGTATGGCGAAAGCATTGCACAAACAAATCAATACATAACATCAACGGCTGCAGATATTGGCTTTACTGCAAAATCCGTAGTGCTATCAAGTGAAATGAAAGGTAAAGGTTCGTGGATGGACGTTGATAAAAAAGCATATAAACCAATTGCCCAGGCAGCTGTTATTTTGAAACATGGCAAAGAAAAAAATGCCAATGCTTCCCAAAAATTTTACAATTATCTTTATTCTAATAATGCAAAAGCTATTTTAAAAGAATACGGATATATTGTAAATTAATAATCAAAATAATGAATAAAATTCCGGGAATAATACATTCGATACAATCCGAAAGCCACTTATCACTGGTAAGAATAAAGGCCTATGAAGATATGTTTAGTTCTATTGTGGTTGATACGCCTGTAACGGCTCCTTATCTTATGATGGAGGGGCCTGTTAATATCGTTTTTAAAGAAAATGAAGTGGCGATTGCTAAAGGCTTTTCAGGGCAAATCAGTTTACAGAACCGGTTTGTATGCGTTATTAAAAAAATAGAGAAGGGAAAATTGCTCTGTAAAGTGTTGATGAATTATAATGAGCACAATATTATTTCTGTTATTACAGCAAATGCAGCAACACAAATGGACTTAACTGTTGGGGATAATGTGATTGCATTAGTAAAAACAAATGAAATAAGTTTATCTCCGCATGATTGACCTGCAACCATTTTGGGTTACACTTAAATTAGCATTGGTTACTACAACTATATTGCTTATAATTTCTATTCCTGTTGCAAATTGGTTAACCTATAAAAAGAGCAGAATAAAAACAATCATTGAAACGATAATTAGTATGCCATTGGTTTTGCCTCCTACTGTTCTTGGTTTTTATCTTTTATTGGCATTCGGTCCATCGCATTGGTTAGGGAAATTCCTTGAAAATTATTTTGATGTTCGATTAGTATTTTCATTTCCGGGGCTTGTTGTCGCTTCCGTGATTTATAGTCTTCCATTTATGGTGCATCCTCTGCAGTCGGGGCTTTCGTCGCTGCCGGCAACTTTGAAGGAAGCCTCGTTTTCATTAGGAAAAAATAAATGGCAAACACTATTTAAAGTTTTATTGCCAAATATTAAACCATCTTTATTGACGGGTATCGTTCTTTCTTTTGCACATACAATTGGAGAATTTGGTGTAGTCTTAATGATTGGCGGCAATATTCCCGGGCAAACAAGAGTGGCTTCGATTGCTATTTATGACGAAGTGGAATCATTGAATTATCACAGTGCAAATATCTATGCAGCGATTCTTTTTGTGGTAACATTTATTATCCTGCTTACAGTGTTTTCTATTAATCGTAGTTTTATAAGAGCTAAACAACTATGATTAATTTTACTATCTATAAAACGTTACATTCTTCTTATGGCAAAATGCGTCTCAATATTTCGTGTGAAATACAGCAAGGAGAATTGGCTACAATTTATGGTGTATCAGGAGCCGGCAAAACAACTATTCTCAGAATACTTGCGGGGCTTTTGCAAGCTGAAAAAGGATTTATTGAAATAGAAAAACAAACCTGGCTGGATACAGATAAGTACATAAATCTCTTACCACAAAAAAGAGATATTGGCTTTGTGTTCCAGGATTATGCGTTGTTTCCAAATATGACTGTTAGAAAGAACCTGGAATACGCATTAGAGAAAGAACAAAATAAAGATATCATTTATGAACTTATTGACATGATGGAATTAAGTCAATTGCAGCATCATAAACCTTCTATGCTTTCCGGTGGCCAAAAACAACGGGTTGCATTAGCAAGGGCTTTAGTGCGTAAACCTAAATTACTTTTATTGGATGAACCTTTTTCTGCATTAGATAATGAAATGCGAATCAAAGCCCAGGATATTATTCTTAAAATGCACCGGCACTATAATTTAACCACGATATTAGTAAGCCATGATATTTCGGAAATATTTAAAATGTCAAATAAGGTTTTTATTCTTGACAAAGGTGTTATTACAAAACATGGAAATCCGCAGCAGATATTTTTTAGCCAGGAACTAAGCAGCAAATTTAAATTTATTGGCGATGTAATCGCAATTGATAAAGAAGATATTCTTTACGTAGTGACAGTATTGATTGGAAACAATATGGTGAAAATAGTTGCCATTGAAGAGGATATAAAAGAGTTGATACCGGGAGATAAAGTAATGGTGGCATCCAAAGCTTTTAATCCTTTAATCAGGAAAATGAAATTTGAATAAAATAAGCAATTTCTTTTTTTATAGTAAATCAATGAATAAACAAGATTTCTATTTTTTAGTTTTATTAGGTTTGGAGATCTGTGCCAGTATTGTTTTTTTTGTTTCAATAAGTAGCGTTGATTTTCTGGTGTTTTGCAATAATTCTGTAAGTGTGATTGTCTGTTTCAAATTCGCAAACAACATCTACAAAAATATTGGGTCCCCATTTAGGGCCACCGCTGACACTTCCTTCGATTGTAGAAGATTGTTCATTGTTAATCTCAGGATGTTGGCTTGTCTAAATTTGATTTTCGTTAATTACATATTAAGTTTTAGTCCTAATGGAATTGGCAAGCTGTCTTTATAAGTAAGTTGATTTGAACAATAAAGCCCACTTCCATTTTTTCCAATGACATGCATAAAATCCTTCCACACATAAGTTGATAAAAGTAAAGAATCGTTATCTATTTGCGAAGCCAAAGGACTTAATCTTAAAGAATCTGCTAAAGCCGCATTTGTTTGCGTATTTCGATTAAGTTGGTCTTTTTTGCAACTATTTAATGAAAGTATAATAATTAATATGGCAACAAAGCGATTAACCATATTTAAATTTTAGGTTAAGCAAATTTGAGATTTTTCCTGGTGGATAACAAACATTCAAATAATGTTGTGTTCGATTATTACTGCCAACGCGATGGCCTTGCGATGGGTTGACATTTTATAATCTTAAGTTCCGGACCAAAGCCGGGCAATACCGGCCGGTACTATTATTTCGAAAGAAACCATCATTCACTTTATATGAAGCTTCTATTTTTTATAACCTTAAGCCCATAATGAAAAGAAGAAATCAAAAACAGCTCCGGCAATTCCACTTGTTATTGACAATCCATTTCCTTCAACACAAATTTATTGTCAAATTTTATAGCTGACCTATCAGTCAAATCAGGCTCACCGGTATTTGAATTTACAATGCCATAACCTTCTGTCACTTCATCTCCTTTTTTAAGAAAAACAATTTGCCTCACAGATTCCCTTCCTTCTGACATGAAAGTATAAGTGGCAAAAAGCGTATCGCCATTCATCTGTCCTTTCAGCGTTCCGGTATTTTTATCCTTTTCAAAATAATGATAGGTCAAATTGCCGGACACCTTGCCATTGTCAATATTTAATTTCATTAAAACGGTGTCCTTGCCATTTTTCAAACTGTAACAGTTTGTTGATATGGCGTCAGCAGATGACGGACTTATTAATTCATGCTCTTCCACAATCGCTTTATCGGGTGAGGTTGAATTGCCATTGCAGGAAAATAAAATAGTAGTCAAAATAAATGCAACAGAAATTTTTCCAATTTTCATTACTTTCTTTTTACGGTTTTAAAAATGATTATAATCTCTTGAGCACTACGATTTCGGTAAAAGGAAAAATAAAAAACCTCAATAAAGTTCGTTTGCTGTATCATAAAATTTAAACGTTGATTTACAATATCTAACGATCAATCTTTCGTGCCGTGCATACGATTACTTATTTTGTGTTTTATCGGTTTGTTTTGCAAAACGCATTAATGCTAAATCATCCATCAAAAAAGTAAGCGTATTATTATTCAATGAATACCTGTTTACTTTTTTCAACATACTTAAAAACGTTTGTTCACCTGTGCCTCCACAAAACATCATTGTCTGTATTGGATCTGCAAAAGAAAGATGATTGCTATTAATTGAATATTTCGAACTGAAGCCATTACATGAAGTATTTCCCATTAATTGCTTAGCGGAAAAATTAAAAATGATTGTTGGTTTCTTATCTGGATACAAGCCTTCAAAATAATTTTTTGGCCCTGAAATATAATTCAGTTCCCATGTACCACTTAACCTTTCCATTTCCGGCGATACTCCGTTAAGTTTTGCTAACACCGTATTTCCATTACGTAGCACAAGCTGCGTATCGGCAATATTATAAGTCGTTACCAACGAAAGGGCTTTTAATAAAGCCGCTTCTTCATTACCCGGACAAAACATCCTGGTAGATGCAAGCGGCAAAAATTTCATGGTGCTATTATCTTTGACTTCTACTGAACCCATGACGCTGTTACACCCTGTAAAGCCGGACACATTTGACGGATTTCCTTCTTTAAATAAAAGCCAGGATGTTTCATTGGCCTTCCCTAAAAACGTATAAGGCGTGCTGTCCAGTTCAGAAAAATACCATTTATATCGGTAAAGCATTTCTCTGCTGTTCTCCAACTGACCGCTTATCGATTTAGAGGAGTGGCAACTGCTGAATGCAAAGATTATGAGAGAGGAAAAGATGACCAAAATGCTATTTTTCATGTTGCAAAATTTTTATAGTGTGATTCTACCTGATTGAACTTTTTATATAGGAATGGAAGATATTAAAAAGCAGCATTTTGTTTTTTAACATCTTTTAAAAATACCGCTTTTAATTTTAAATGCCGCGGCCATGAATTTGAGTAAGTGAAATTTTAAATGATTGGAAAAAATAAATCGACCATACAAGATAACCTCAAGGGCCAACATGATAAACACTATCTCTGTATTAAAAAGCAACGTCCTCCTAATGGAAGACGTTGCCTATAAAAAATTGAAACTTGTTATTTTTATTGAGTGTTGTTAGAGTCGCCCTTATTGCCTTTGCCAATCAAATCCATAAACTGATCAAGCTTAGGCGTGATGATGATTTGAGTGCGCCTATTTTTTTCTCTTCCCTGCGGAGTAGCATTGCTGACAAGAGGATTGTATTGTCCGCGACCTCCTGCTGTAAGACGTTTTGGATCAACTCCATAATTATTTTGAAGCGCTTGTACCACGGAGGAAGCTCTAAGAGCGCTAAGATCCCAGTTGTTGCGGATATTAGTTTTTGCAATTGGTATACTATCCGTATTACCTTCTATCAATACATCATAATCTTTATAATCAGTTATGATCTTCGCAATCTTCGACAATGTTTCACCTGCCTTGTCTGAAATGTCGTAGCTACCGGATTTGTAGAGCATATTATCGGCCAAAGAAATGTAAACAACACCTTTTAATACCTGCACATCTACATCTTTCATTTCATCACTACTGAGCGATCTGGTAAGATTGTTGGTAAGCACCATATTCAATGAATCACTTTTGTTCTTGGAAGCAATCAGTTCCTGAATATACTTATTAGATGAATTGATTTCGTCCACCAGTTTTGAAACATTCACATTTCCCTGGCCTGAAGAGGTAAGACATTTGTCTAATGCAACCTGAAGTGTTTTATTGTGCTCACGCTCTGCGTCTAACTGGGCCTGTATTCCCTGCAATTGCACAGTGGTTTTATCTAAATTACTTTTGCAGTCTTCACCTGTTTTGGTAAGTTCTGCATTTCTGTCATATAACTTGTTATAATTCGCCTGTAACGAATTAAACTTTTTGGTGCTTACACAGCCTGTAAAACATACGATAGCAGTCGCTACAGCTATTACATTAAAATTAATTTTCACGTCTAAAGATTTTGAGTTAATAAATAATAAAAGTTTCCTTTCACAAAATTTCGTCCAAGATATAGATTTTTTAGAACAAAAACCTCCGCCAATTATAAAATTGATAATATTATAACGCTAAATACGATTTGAGGACAAATTTTAAAAGAAATTAACTAACAGTTAAGAATAACCGAAAAAAATACTTCTACAAACAGAAAAATTTTATGCGAGGATTTTATATCGAAGAGAAAAATTACTCAAAAACAATCGTCTTATTTCCATTCGTAAAAACTTTATCCTGCGACACAAGGCTGATGGCCTTATTGAGCACTGCCTTCTCAACTTCCTGGCCGGCTTTTACCATTTCATCTACCGTGTAAGTGTGATCTATTTTAATGGTTTGCTGTGTAATTATAGGCCCTTCATCAAGATGCTGGGTTACGAAATGGGCTGTGGCACCGATCAACTTTACACCTCGCTCAAATGCCTGTCGATACGGGCGCCCTCCCGCAAAGGCCGGTAAAAAAGAATGATGAATATTGATGATTCGGTTTGCATATTTCGCCACAAACTCTGTCGATAATATCTGCATAAATTTTGCAAGTACAAGGTAATCCGGCTCATACTTTTCGAGTATCTCTGACATTTCTTTTTCAAAAACTTCCCTGGCTTTGTTCTTGTTAGATATGTGATAAAAAGGAACGGAGAAGCCGTCTGTAAAAGATTTTAGATCAGTATGATTGCCGATCACACAAGAAACTTTTATATCCTTTGGCTGAAAAAAATTCCGGATTAGAATATCTCCAAGACAATGGTATTCTTTGGTTACTAATACGGCTATCTTTTTTGGGCTCGTTGGATTTACTGTAACGACCGCTCCACCGGGTAATTTCTTTGTCAATTCATCACAAAGGAATGCTTCGTCCGACTCGGCCCCACTGCATTCTAAGCGGGCGAAAAAAAGTGATTGGCTTTCATCTACAAATTCCCGCATGGAATCGATGTTCAATTTTTGAGCAAATATCACTTCAGCAATTCTGGATACCAATCCCATTTGATCATTACATTGAATAAGAACGAGTGTTGAATTCATTCATCAAAAATGACGAAAATAATTTAAATACTTTTTATTAATCATCGGCATTCTTAATTATAGGCTCAGAACGAAAAGTGGATTATCAATATAAATTTTCCTCACCATAAAATTTCTGCAAAAAAAAGCCCGGAAAGTTTCCGGGCTTAATATAAAATATTGTTCAATTATTGACAATGCAAGAAGTGATATCCTATCATTTTCTAACGCTTACAGATACATGGCGGTCCATTGCTCTATCTGCGTCAGATGCGCTGGCAGGATATTTTGCATATTCAGACCCATATCCTTCCGCGCCAATAATCTGGCTGGAAACGCCCCGCTTATCAAGGCCATCTTTGGCAGTCTGGGCGCGTTGTTGAGACAGTTTTTTATTAGCTGCCGCATCGCCAGTTGCGTCCGTATAACCGCCAATTTTGATTTTAGCATCTGGAAACGCTTTTAATATTTCCGCGATGTTATCTAATTGCTTTTCACTTTCAGGAAGCAAAGTTGCAGCTCCTGTATTAAAATTCAGGTTATCAAAATTGAACCACCTGTTTTTTAATGAGTCGGCACTCAAAGATTTCCAGTTGCTCTTTAAAAAAGTAACCAATTCATCTTCAATGCCTCCTTTGTATGCGTCTAATTCTTTCCCGTTGGGCAATTGAACTTTTATGGATTCATGCACAGAGGCAGCCGGCATTGCGGCAGTAGTATCGGGTGCAGCGGAAGCAACTGAAGTGTCTTGAGTGACGGCAGCAGTACTTGGCGTGGTTTGATTGCAACTCTTTGACATGTACCAAAGCAGCGCGACAGCTGCCAAAATAATCACTAAAGGAAGTAACCAATTATTTCCTGCCGGTTTGTCCATGATCGCTTCTGCATTTTGCTTCAAATTATCTCTCATACTGGAAGCAGCTGTTCCAAGGGAAGCTAAGCCAAGTAACCCGGAAATAGACGACAGACTTGCTGGCATTGCGTGAACGATATGGTCTTTTTGTGAGGAAAGAAAACCAGCCAACCCACTGGCTGACAGATTATTCTCATCAGCATGTTTACCGAGAATACCCATTATTGCAGGTAATCCGATGCTCATCAAAGAGCCCACTGAAGACCCCTTTACTCCCGAAAATTGTGAAATTGCAGTGTTGATACCTGCTTCCTTAGTTCCAAACAAATCTGAAAGCATGTTGCTTCCATTTTCAGGTGACGCTAATTCAGGGGAACCCGCGTTAGAACTGAAGGCATTTTTCGCCATCTCAAGAATGCTGTTTGCTCCGTCATTGCCTGAAGTTGCTTTTATTAGAATTCCGGCCAAGCCGGTAGGAATAATTGCCGACAATGCTTTCGTTATTCCGGAAGTACTTTCGCCCAAAGTAGACGATGCTTGATTGGTAAATTCATCGGTAAAATAGTGTTTTACCGTTTCCATCAAATTAAAAGACATAGTGTTTTGATTTTTATGTTAAAAAATAATTGAAACTGTAACGATCTGTAACAAGCTGCCAGTAAACTCGCATCAGGTAATAATAGCTACAACGAATGTACCAAAATGATTATAAATAAATAGAATAAATCGTTTAAGTCGTGAATACCTTTTGATAAATGGGGTCACTCTTAACCATTCTTTCTAGAAGGTTGTGAAATATAGTTTTATCAAATCCCCGTCTGTTAAAGCGATAAAAGAATTCATTCAGAT
>DATCFI010000188.1:0-2016 GCA_036509585.1 Hanamia sp.
ATCTGAATGAATTCTTTTATCGCTTTAACAGACGGGGATTTGATAAAACTATATTTCACAACCTTCTAGAAAGAATGGTTAAGAGTGACCCCATTTATCAAAAGGTATTCACGACTTAAACGATTTATTCTATAATTTTATACTTGTGAAAAATGGCTAGCAAAATCGAGAGTAATTCATAACGAATAAAAGTTTAGTGCAAGCGGTTTACTTAATTTTCTCTTTATATTGCTATTTAAGAATAACGGTAATGGCTAACTGGGAATAAAGCTCCTCCTCTGACATGAACGCTCATCACCAGGATAAAACCGGTTTTTACTTTGGAATCATTTGCAGGCAAACAGGACATGGAATATGAATTTCTTTTTCCGTTTTGCTTAACAACCCTGTTTCTTTATCTCTTTTGAAAATGATAATACTTTCTGAATCCTGGTTAGCGGCTAATAAATAATTACCCGTTGGATCAATCATAAAATTACGTGGATGACTTCCTAAAGATGATTGAGTCCCTTTAAACGTTAATTTTCCGGAATCGGGATCTATAGAAAAAATAACGATCAGATTTATATCTCCTCTGTCAGACGCATAAAGAAATTTCCCATCAGGAGAAATCATAATTTCAGCAGCATCTTTTACACCCTGAAAATCTTTGGGGAAAGTAGGAACATTCTGGATTTGTGAAAAGCTTCCATTGTCATAATTATAAGTTGTAACGGTTCCGCTCAATTCATGTATCAGATAAGCATATTTTTTATTTGATGAAAAAACAATATGTCTTGGACCGCTTCCCTTTTTAGATTCTACAGAAGAGGGAGATGATAAAGTAAGCGGTTGTTCTTTGGACGAATCGAATTTGTAAATCATCAGTTTATCCAAACCTAAGTCTGGCGTTATTAAAAAATTTTCATCAGGAGAAAAAACCGTTTCATGTACATGAGGTGAAGTACTGCTATCTCCCGGCGCTCTGTATATTGAATCATATATTATTTGTGAATAGGGTTTTACAGAGCCATCGCCATTTATTGGAAATGCAGTAGCGGTACCGCTTGTGTAATTTGCCACCGCCAGCCATTTATTGTCAGATGAAGTAGCAAGAAAACATGGATCATCTCCGCCGGACGCTGTGGTGTTCAGAAAATGTAACGTTCCTTTTTCTTTATCGAATGAATAGGCAGTAACTCTGCCAGGATTTGCCCCATTAGTTTCGTTAACTGCATATACATATTTGTGATCATTCGAAATGGTAACCCATGACGGATTGGTAACACTATCAGTATTACTAATCAAACTTGCATCACCGGTGACTGAATTGAAATCATAAATATAAATTCCTTTACTGGTGGTATTTGTATACGTACCTACGAATAAATAATAATGCTGTTGATTAGAACAGGAAGCGAGCATAAAAATAGCGCAACAAACAAAAAGGCTTTTTAAAAAAGCCATGTTGATTTTCATTTTTTAAGTTTAATTTTTAATGCATTGAATTTAATGGACGTTCATGGATTTGACTACCCGCGTAAAACGTCAAATCTTTTAAAGGTGATTATTTTTTCTTCTTTGGAAATTTTAACTTTATCCACCATCGCTCTTTGTGGACCTGTTTTACAAAAATTCACAAATTCTTTTAGGTCTTTTTCTTCTCCTGTAATCAATGCTTCCACCTCTCCATCAGACGTGTTTTTTACCCATCCTGTGATGTTTAATTTTTCAGCAATTTTTCGGGAAGTCTCCCTGAAGAAAACGCCCTGTACTTTTCCACTTATTAATAAACGAAACGTTTCCATTTTTTCAAAGATAGGAATGTTGGAGGTTTGTCAATTAAAATGCCTGAATAGAAATTGATACTATTTGTTGTTTCACTGTAAAAAGAAAAAAATTATAGGTATATACGTTTAGGCCACCCAATAATTAAAAAAGAGCTATTTTAGCTCGATGGATAAAAAGTTTAAATTTGTAGGAGTGAACTCAATCAAATTTAATCGGCAATTTAAAGACGAGGCAAGTTGTTTTGAA
>DATCFI010000189.1:0-6889 GCA_036509585.1 Hanamia sp.
GAAGGGAGACGGGAATCCCAATCATTCCGCAAACTACCGTCGAAATATATTAATCTTTTGTAAGAAAGATTAAACTGACCAAAAACAGACTGCGTTTGAATCCTATTTCCAACCGACATTAATGTTGGATTTGTAGCAAAATTTAAGCTAAACTTATTCGCCACATTCAATCCATCTGCTATGGCATCGTTTTTACTATAGCTATTATCCTGATAAATAGCTCCTGCATGATAATTAATATTCAAGTTTGTTGTAATCTTATTAGTTCCTTCAAATATTACATCAAACCACTTTTGAAAAGAAATGGTATTAGATTGACTATAATACCCACCAGGCTTAGTGGCAAACTCAATTGTTCCAACTTTCACACTCTGTTCATCTCCTATAAAAGACTTTTGTAAATTGGCTCTGCCGGTAACGCTTAACCAGTTAGTAATCTCAAACTTCGTATTTAAAAATCCAGAAATTACGTCCATCCTTTCATTGATGACGTCATTGTTAATAACCCAATAGGGGTTTTGATATGTAGATGCTATAACAGATGGCCATGGAGTAGGTACAGATATACCAAGACTATTTATTGTCTGATATTTCATAGCGTCTACAACACTCACATTTCTTGGCATTTGATAAAGATCAAAAACAGGGCCATTATTTTCTTCATTTCCAACAGGAAAAAACCCTTCTTCACCGCGAAGCTTGTGCTTAATATCTTGTTGAAGATAATTTAATTTTGCATCTGTTGAAAACCTCTTGCTTATTTGATTTGTTATCCTTAAACTAACAGTATGGCTCATCAAATCATTGTTAGGGACAATTCCATGCACATCCTTATTAACGTAAGATAAATAAGTTTGCATTTTTTCTGTTCCGCTTGATACACTTATAGAATTATTCAAACTTATTCCATTATTAAAAAAGTCGTTAATATTATTTGGCTGAGGTGAATAGGTGCTTTGCTCACCGAGGTAATTAGTATAGCTCTGCCCCCCCATCTTTGCGCCCCAACTGTCACCTAAAACAGGATCTATTACACCATTGTTACCTTGTCCATATACATTTTGAAATTTTGGCAATGCAAAAGGCGACTCAAAAACCAAACCTGAATTAACATTCACCGAAGTTTTACCTTTTGTTCCTTTTTTAGTGGTAATAATAATTGCGCCATTTCCTGCCTGACTCCCATATAATACTCCTGCTGAAGCACTTGGTAAAATTGTAATAGACATAATATCGTCAGGATTAATGTTTGGCATAGTATTGCTGAGATCAGGGACCCCGTCCACTACGATCAAGGCAGTGTTACTACCGGATATGGAGCGATTACCACGTAAAATAATTTGAGCTTTACTGCCAACACCACCAGAACTTTGGGTTATTTGAGCATTCACTACTTTCCCTTGCAAAGAATTCAAAAAATTATTTGGATCTCTCACTTCAGTAAGTTGAGATGCCTTTACGCTTTGAGTGGAATATACGAGAGATTTCGCTTGTTGTTTGATACCTAATGCTGTGACAACCACTTCATTCAGTGCTGTATTATCTTCTCGAAGCGCAATATCTATTCTTATTCTATTACTTACAACAACTCTTCGTGTTGTAAAACCAACATGGCTAAACACAAGTGTAGCAGCATCTGTAACATCTTTTATTTTATATACTCCACTTGTATCTGTAATAGTACCCTTTTCGGTTCCTTCAACATTAACACTTACACCTTGTATTACTTCACCCGTATTAGCTGTCACTTTACCTGTTACATTTTTGATCCGCTGTTGAGCGAAACTATTGAGGGATAAAAAAAAGAATGGAATAATCACCAAAAAGAAATGAAATTGTTTTGTTGTCTTTGCCATTTGTCTAATAGTTTTATAGTTAGTTTTATAAATAACCATTTTGTTTATGTTAAGTTAAAAGTAGACTGGATATTTTATAAGCAAAAAAAAAACACCGATAACGTTACCGAAATAGTTTTTTGTTATAGAGGCACATTCGCTACTCTTAAGAAGCTGAATCCTATAAACTATCAGAAAAAAAGATTGGGTAGAAAATAATAACACCAAAGACACCAAAGGAATTCCCTGCCGGAAAGTATGAAAGCTATCAAAATATGGTCATTATACTTCTATAATCACTACAGGAAAAACTTTTTCAAGTATATGAGAGAAAACTATGATAATTCATGACTTGTGAGCGTTATTCCAAGACCTTGTGAGTTATTCTAAAAATGGCTTGCTGACATTCCGGCGTAACTGAGCCACCCGGCAAAAGAGCGTATTATATATAAGTTAATATGATAAATAATAGTAATGATAAAACTTCGGTAACGTTCTCGTTTTTATATTATGTTAATTTAAAGGCTACATGTTACTTTTGTAAAAACGTTGATCTTAAGAGTTATTAAGAATAATGTTGAGGGCAGTAAGGTATGATAACTCTGAACCGAAAGCTGCTTAAAATTGTGGATTAAAATGCGTAACATCAGTTATTAATTTAAATAAAATGGAAATAATCACAACAAACAACCCTATTGAATTAGGAAAATTAGCAGGAAAAGCTGCTGCTGATTTAATAATCAACACTATTGCACAAAATGGACAAGCTAATATCATTCTTGCAACTGGAGCCAGCCAGTTTGAAACTTTGAATCAACTGATATCTGATAAAAGGATTGATTGGAGCAAAGTAGTTATGTTTCACCTTGATGAATATATAGGGTTACCTGTCACGGCAGCTGCGAGTTTTCGAAAGTATTTAAAAGAACGGTTTTTGTCAAAGGTTCCTGCTTTAAAAGAAGTATATCTGATAGACGGGGAAGCTGATCCTGAAGCTGAGTGTAAAAGATTGAGTGGATTAATTAACCAGTATCATATAGATGTGGCATTGGTTGGTATTGGAGAAAACGGACATCTTGCTTTTAACGATCCCCCTGCGGATTTTAATACAGAGAAACCTTATATAATCGTTGAGTTAAATGAACTATGCAGAAAACAACAATTAACAGAAGGCTGGTTTGACACTTTAGATGCAGTGCCAACCAAAGCTATAAGCATGTCAATACACCAAATTTTAAAATCGAAATATATAATTTGTTCAGTACCTGATAGCAGAAAAGCATTGGCAGTTAAAAATTGTCTGGAAAATTCAATTGATGAAAAATATCCGGCAAGCATTCTTCAAAAGCATGCTAATTGTAATTATTATTTTGATAAGACTTCTGTCTCAATGCTTTCGCAAAAAACTTTGGCTAAAATAAAAAATAAAGAATTTTCCCTTACAGGTGAGTAGCCTAATTAAATATAATAGCATATTTGAAACTGTAAGTTTTAGTATGCATACAATCTTTGTGTTTTACATTTTAAACTTATTAATAAAGACTTTTGTTGATTGTTGCATGTATTCAAATATATAACAAGGCTTCGACATGCTTAGCCCATAGGGCTCTTAAAAGCATTTACAACTTTTTGCTGCCCTATATTAACGAAGGACAATAGATAGTTATTATATAATTTTATTATACAACCTTTATTGTTAGGGGATGCATATTATAAATAAAAATTAAAAAAATCATGAGCAAAACCGTAATGGGAACAGTAGAAGTTAGTTCATTAACAAAAAGAGAGACTTTCGTTTCCATTCTAATAATAGGACTTCTATTTTTTATTTTCGGTTTTGTATCTTGGGTAAATGCTATCCTCATTCCTTATTTTAAGATAGCCTGTGAACTAACCAACTTTGAGTCTTACCTGGTAACATTCGCTTTTTACATAAGCTATCTGGTATTTTCAATACCTTCTTCCTATTTGTTGAAACGTATAGGATTTAAAAAAGGGATGATGATTGGGTTTCTGGGTAATGGCCGTAGGTGCTTTTATCTTTATACCTGCGGCGCTCACAAGAACCTTATGAGATCTTCCTTCTGGGGCTATTTTCAATAGGTGCGGGCACTGCCTGGTGTATTATTCCTTCTATGGTTATGTGATTCGCAGTTGGACCTTTAAAAAATCAGAAAAGAAAACGGTCTCTCGCCGGGAATTGGTAAAGGAATAATACCAATCAGACAGGATGAATGAGAACAATTTATTGCAGTAAAGTTAAATTGCATATTTTTTTTAAAAATATTGAAAAGAACATCTAACTATTTTAAATTTATCAGATGAATCTTCCTAAATTAAAAATTTTTAATGGTAGAATTATTACCCCTTATCGAATCATTCCTAATGGAGCCATATTGATAACTGGGCACACAATTACCGAAGTAAGTGAAAGTGATTTTGAAGTTCAAGATGCCATTGAAATTGATGCAGGTGGTAAATATATAGCACCAGGATTTATTGATATTCATGTGCACGGGGGAGGTGGACATGATTTTATGGATGGAAGTGAAGATGCATTTTTGGCAATAGCAGAAACACATGCCAAATATGGAACAACTGCAATGTTGCCCACGACATTAACCAGTGAGAAAGAGGATTTGCTAAAAACATTGGAATTGTATGAGTATGCTAATAAAAAAAATGAAAGAGGAGCACAATTTATTGGAATGCACCTTGAAGGGCCTTACTTTTCGATAAATCAAAGAGGTGCACAAGACCCAAGATTTATTCATGACCCTGATCCAGAGGAATACAAAGAAATTCTATTAAAATCTAACTCAATTAGAAGATGGAGTGCTGCTCCTGAATTAAAAGGTGCAATGGAATTCGGACGGTACTTAAAGTCAAAAGGGATATTGGCAGCTGTAGCACATACTGATGCAATTTATGAGGAGGTATTGATAGCATTTGAAAATGGATATTCTCTTGCAACCCATCTTTATTCAGGCATGTCTGGCGTTACAAGACGAAATGCATTTCGTTATGCTGGTGTAATTGAAAGTGCTTTTATCATTGATGAAATGGATGTAGAAATTATAGCTGATGGAATACACCTTCCTCCGCCTTTATTAAAGTTGGTGTATAAAATTAAAGGAGCTGATAAAATCACATTGATAACAGATGCAATGCGCGCCGCAGGTATGCCTGAAGGAAAAAGTATTTTGGGAAATTTTAAGCATGGATTAAAAGTTATTGTTGAGGATGGAGTGGCAAAATTACCAGATAGAAGTTCTTTTGCAGGAAGTGTCGCAACTGCAAACAGGCTTGTAAGAACTATGGTGAAGATGGCAGATGTGCCTTTAATTGACGCAGTTAGAATGATTACAAGCACTCCTGCAAGAATCATGAAAGTGAATAATAGCAAAGGATCTTTGGTTAAAGACAAAGATGCGGATATTGTTATTTTTGATGATGATATTAATATAGATATGACGATCGTGAGAGGAAAAATAGTGTATAACAGACAAGCAGAAATAGAGGAAAGATAGCAACGCTGCCCGCGCAGGATAAGGGATTAACTATGGGATTTTATAATGAACAAAATCCTTAATCTGCCACCAAAGGAATTTATGAAGAATAGTTTATCTGAGCAAGGTCTTACCATCCAGTCAGGAACGGATTTGCTTACTAAAATCCTTATGAAACAATGAAGCATTTAAATGTTGAATTTTTTAAAGGTTGCAATTCGAAAACTGCAATTAGTGAAGTATCATTTTTACTTGACAGCGAGGATAAGAATAAATTGAATCAGGTTCCATGGGCTAAATACAATTATCTTCCCCGTGTTCATTTTGCAATGGCTTACGGTACTGATTGTATTTTTCTGAAGTATTATGTAAATGAAAAATTCATCCGGGCCGCACATGGCGCAGCTAACACGGCTGTGTATCAGGATGCATGTGTAGAATTTTTTATAAGTTTTGATGATGAAAAACCATACTACAATTTAGAATTCAATTGTATTGGTACTATGCTGATTGGATATGGTGAGACAAAAACAGAACGCGTATTACTGTCTGATCAGTTGATCAGTCAAATTAAATACCAGGCTGTAATAAATAATGATCAGCGGGGTAATGATGTACATTGGGAATTAACAGTAGCAATTCCTTTTACAACATTTTGTTTTCATAAGTTGAATTCCCTTGAAGGGGAAAAATGCAGGGCGAATTTTTATAAATGCGGCGATAATTTGCCAAAACCTCATTTTATTAGTTGGTCAAATATTAAATGGTCTGAACCTAATTTTCATTTGCCTGAATTTTTCGGCACTTTGCAATTTTTTATAGATCAGCCAGTTGAATTTAAGGATCATTGCAATAAAAGCGTACTGCATTAATTGTGTCCTTATAGATATGAATTTAATAACTGTGTGTTATCTCTGAGCCGCTGTTGTGTCTCCTGCCCAGGATCTGAAGCCCACAAATAAAAGTGTGCTTTAAATAAAGAAGAATAAATGCATGATAAATAAATACATTAGTCGATTCGATTGCTTCGGTCGTTGATCAGTTGCCACAACCTCCTGAATAAAAAACCTATTTAATACCAAGTTATGGTAAGATCAAAAAAGTCGAGGTGATATATTTTAGTATTCGATTACACAAAATTTGCAGACCCACTTCGGGAGAAAATAAGAATAAATGCCGAACAATTAGCTACCAAAAATAACCTTACAATAGAATTTATCCGCAGCAGTAAAGCAAGAAAGAAAGATATTGTAAAAAAACATTTTGATGGAAAAAAGATAGGGCTTGTTTATATTTTATCGGCTATGGAAGCCTGTCCCGGTTATGTGCCATGGCATGATAAGGTATCTCATCAAACATTTTTAAAAGGTACTCAAGGCAAGTGCCTTCATTATTATTTTTATTTTAACGACCCCGATATAGGCTTTGGTTATGTACGGGTACCCACCTGGTGCCCTTTTCAATTGCAGGTTTATTTTAATGGACATAATTTGCTGGCCAACGAACTTACCAAACAAGGTATTGCATTTACGATGCTTGATAATG
>DATCFI010000190.1:0-11495 GCA_036509585.1 Hanamia sp.
AACTCTTATAAGAATTTGGCTAAAGCCTGTCAATTCTTATAAATATTGTCCACATGCTAAAGCAAGTGGCAATTCATTTGAAAATCATATGCTTCTAAATTTAATTCCATAAAAGATTTGCGCTTAATCTACCTAATCCTATAAATTTTTATACCCCTGAATTTTAATAAAGCGCAAAACCAACTAATATTTAATAGCCGGCAACCGGATAACTCATCTTATTCAATTAAGAAAATACAGTGATTAGGCGATGAAGCCCCCATGTTTTTAAAATATGATCCTGATTGGCAGTTGTAAAAAAATTATACACCAGATGATTATTTCTAAAGAGTGCTATATATACAAACGGCCGGTATAAAGTTTAAGTAAGAATAAAGACCACTCGAAAAGATAGTTGGGGTTGATAAAATTTGGGGCAAACCTGTTACAATTTAAAACCATGGATTCTAAAGAATTTCCCTAATTTTATAGCAGGATTAAAACATCCTTTTTTTTAAAAAGCTACTTAGCCAGAAAGTGTTTATGGTTATTACTAATTGAATAATTATGAAAATTTCAATTCTATTTATTTCGCTTTTGTTTTGCTGCCTTTTGGCCGAAGCCCAACAACAGCAACGGGCATTAGTAATTGGAATTGACAATTATAAAGAAACAGACCGCTCTCCATTTCCTGAATTGGATGGATGTAAAAATGATGCACAATCCATGAAAATACTGATTAATGCCAAATATAATTTTCCGAATAATAAGATAAAAGAACTATACAATGAACAGGCAACAAGGGATAATATCTTAAAGTCAATAAATGAACTTTTGAATGAATCACATAAAGGAGATGTTGCCTTTATTTATTATGCCGGGCATGGCAGCGAGGTAAAAAATTCTTTAAACAAAACAGATAACCACCTGGATCAATCTATTGTTCCCGTTGATTATTGGAAAAAAAATATACCGGATATAAGAAATAAAGAATTGGCCGCCTTGTTCGACAAATTTATTGACAAAGGTGTGATACTAACCTGCATCTTTGATTGTTGCCACAGCGGAACTATTGCCAGGGGAATACAAAATTCACCCCCAAAGTTCCGTTACATGCCTGCTGAAAACTACGATGCCAGGGATGCCTCAAACCCTGTTGCTCCCGATAGCAGAAAAGATGGTAAATATCTTATTCTTTCAGCGGTTCAGGCTGATGAACTTGCGCAGGAACAAACGGATGAAAATGGCATCTCGCATGGAGCTTTCACCATCGCATTGTTGACGGCGATAAAACAACAGGATGTCAATAGTTCAGTAAATCATTTATTTACTGCCCTTCATGCAATATTAAGAAGTAATGGAGTCATCCAGGAACCGGTAATGGCAGGCGATGTAGAGCGAATGAACGGAACTTTGTTCGGGCTCGCCAAAGGGACTTTGCCTGATAAAATATTAATTCCTGTTGACAGCGTAATTGGTAACAAAGTAAAATTAGAAGCTGGTTTGGTAATAGGATTGAACGTAGAAAATGAGTTGACTAGCGTGAACGGGAAAACGAAAATAAAAGTTACTGCTATTTTAGGGCCTAACCTTTCTGAAGCGGAGATTATTGAAGGTGATAAAAATATTAAACCCGGCGAATTGTTTGAGGTTACTAATTGGGTTTCCTCTTCGGCGCCTTTCTTAAAAATATATATTCCCGATTCAAAACTACCCTATCAAAAAGTATTGGAGTTTGCAAAGATTGTCGACGATGCAAAGAATAGTTTTCATTTAATAAATGATTTTAGAAATAACGATCCTGATATCTCTTTTTATTTTAATGATGGCAAGTGGTGGTATCTCGACACCAGCAAAGGAGCCGTAGAAGTAGACAATTTCTCTTCAGATAATTTAATAAAGATAGCTGCCAATAAAAAAGTAAACATTAATATTCCGCCACCACAAGCGCTTTCAGATTCTTTAAAGCATGTCCTTCTTAATAACAGGAATTTACAAATCGTAAGTAATCCCAATGATGCTCAATATGCATTATACGGAACAGTTGGCGATGAGAACAACCTTGGGTACGGGCTGGTGAGAACCCAATTGTCCGCTAAAGACAGCCTTGGAATGATGCCATTGCAAACCAAAACTTTTGAATTAAAAATGGATAATGCCGGTTCATATAATTATGTAACCGATAGTATTGCTGAATATACCTTGAGGCTCTCCAAAGTAAGAGGATGGCTTACTATTGTACCACCTGGCGGTGAGGATAAATTTCCTTTTAAATTAGAATTAAAAGCGAGTAACACAAACAAGGTTATTGGCAGCGAAGGGATAAAAGTGGGCAAACAGTTTAATTTGTATTTAGTGAATGAAAAAGATTATGCTTCTAAATGGGATGGCAAACTAAGGTATGTGTATGTATTCGATATTGACCAGTCTGGAACCATGACGTTATTATATCCTGCGCCTTCCGGCGGTAATACCAATAAATTTCCGAAGCTCGATGAAAACCATTTACCCATTTTAGAAAAAAAACTTGATGCAGGGTTTATATATTCCGGAAGCGAGCCTGTAGGAACAGATAATTATTATTTTCTTGCTACTGATGAAGCGATTCCTAACTATGATATTGTTTTTAACCAGGCGGGCGTTAAGGGAAGGGGTATTGAAGGCCCTTTCGGAGGCCTTTTAAATCTTGGTAATTTAGTTACCCGGTCTGTAGCAATGACCAAGACCCCGGCCAGTTGGTTTTTACAGCGTCTTGCAGTAAAAACAACTCATTGAAACATGTTTTTTCAGATAACGATTTAAGTTGGTAGTGTATTAAAAATGTTGTTTCATAAATTTCAAGTTGAAAACATAATAAATTATTGAGTTTTTTAAAATCAAAACAGATTATTTCGGGAAGCTATAATGGTTGCCCGTTTTTTTTACGCCCTTTCCAGCGCGGATCTACTGACCACAAGTGTTCGAAACCTTAGTTTGAATAATAATTTTACAAAATGAATATAAGTGAACTGCTCAAACTAATTCTCTCAAAAACATTTAGGGATCTGGCTATTGAAACAAAAGTAGATACTCAGGTAAAGAAGTTGTCGGGTAAAGTGATGTTTAAATTGATTTTGAACATAATCGTGTCACCAGGTCTTTCTTTTATTCTGTATAATGAGTTACAAAACTCCAATCATTTGTACCTGTTTCATAAAATCTTGCAGTTGAATATTTATATTCTTCTGCCAATACGCATATTCCCGCATGCACTGGATTGTAATGAATGTATTCCAACTTTTGCTTTAGTATTTCTAAAGTGTTCAATTCAACACTTAATGCATTTCTTTCCCAAAACTGATATTCCCTGTCTTTAGCATTCACTTTAAAATGCGTTAACACAGCAGGATGATTTCTTACTAAATCCTGCTTTATTTTCTGTGCAGTGAATTTCATAAAGTCTTTTTGAACATTTTCTGGTTTTATGCCAGCCATCATTTTCCATATTAAATGAATATGATTGTCCATCACTACAAAAGCATTGACTTTTACTCTATTACTTTCTACAAGAAATTGAAGGCTGCTTATTATAATATCTTTATACTTTTCCGGTTTCAATAACATTTTCCACTCCAAAATAGTTGTATCAAAAAATTGCGGAGATTCTGTGATGATTAGTTGCATATATTCAAGTTCAAAGATAGGGCTTCGATCATTTCGTTTTGTTGGTGACGCAGCCGCACTTATCCCGTGCTCAACACCAACAAAGGCTCTTTCGCTATTTGGAAGACCAACAATGAAAGGAAACCAACGCCGCCTGACTGAGCCATTCGGGAAGGAATTAATCCGGATTCCTGTTTTTTATCTTACTATAACAGCAAAGCATAAACGTAAATAGTAGCTAAAGTATTTGTTGGTACAGCCTTCGCACTTTACCTGCCCTACATACCAACAAAGGCGGAAATCAATGCTCCTTTGTATTTCGCTATTCATCTCATTATTAAAGACCGTGCTGAAGATCATTACGATTCTATTATAGTTGGGTTGTTATTTTTTCTTTTTCCAATGTATGTACTGATCATTACATTGATTGTATTTTTTATTACAAAAAGCCTGTATTCATTGCTGTCACTGGTTTTGTTGACATTTACAGTTTGGAGTTATTTGCAATTGAAGAGGCAGATTAAAAAATAAAAATTTGTCTCCTTTGTTGCTTTGCTGTATGAAAAATATGTTCAAAAGGATTCTTAAATACATCTTTGGTAATGTTAGTTTATTAATAGAAGCCCAAAAAGCCCAATTTCCCCCCCACACAATACCGCCCTACCCCGCCCGTTATACAATCTCCAAATTCACTAATTTATGCCCATACATCCTATAAGCATTATCATTGCCGATGTACATATCATTCCGCGGAATGGCCTTGCAAAAACATTAGAAGCCAGGGAAGAAATACACATAGCGGAAACCACCAGCGACTGCGAAGCGCTCATCAGCCTATGTAGCCACCACCAGCCAGATATAATCATGATAAGCGCAGCCATGCCCGGCATCAATAATACAAAACCATACAGGCATATAGCCGCTGAGTTTCCCGGAACGGGCATTATCATTATGGCCGACGATAGCGATGCGGAAACCATCATTGCTTTGAAGACCGCCGGGGAGTTTGCCTGGTTGTGCAAGAGCGCTACAGAAGAAAAAATTGTAACAACCATAGAGGCTGTGCATGAGGACACGCATAAAAAAGAACTGTATAACGGTTATGGCACAAACGCAGTTAACAGGGCGCTGCTGCAAACCCTTAGCCCCAGGGAAAAAGAGCTGCTCTTTTTTTTTGGAACCGACCTAACGGCAAAAGAAATAGCTGCAAAAGTGAATGTAAGCCGGCGAACAATAGAAGGCCACAAAGAGAAATTAAAAGAAAAGCTGCAGGTAAAAGGCAGCGCCGGCCTCGCCATATATGCGCTCATATACAACACCTATTTGCCCACCCTGCTGTATTGGGTAATGCTGCTGTTTACCGGCGATACGTCCGAGGTACTGCTTACTGAGTTACCGGCATAAAAAAAGCCACCGTTTCGGATGACTTATTTTAAGTAATAAAAAAAGCAAAATTCATGAAGACAAGTACATAGCGGTTACAGCCACCGTTTATTGTACCACTTTGCTTACCGGGTCGCTGAAAATCAACTGGCCCTTTGCACCCATTATCCCCACGCGGCACCAATACACTTTGGCTTTTTCCAGCCTTGTAAAAGTGAACTTTTTGGAGGTAGTAGGAAAACTTTCCCAAGGGCTGATTTCCGTTAAAGGGTCTTTGGTGTACTGGTGTACAAAACCCCTCGCCTTGCCCGGGCGCGTGACATTGGTAATCAATTCACCGCTGTTAACGCCGGTCTCCACCGTAGCGGTAGGCTTGACAACAATAACAGGTTGCGGAAGCTTGCGGGTGTCGAACGCTGTACTTCCTATCATGGCAGAATTGCCGTCGGAAGTAAACGTTACGTAATTACCCAATGCCTTTAAATTGGCAACCAGGTCAACGCGGGCCCTGTTTTTTAAGATCACTTGCGTGCGGTCGCGGCTGGCGGCGGCAACAAGTGCGCTTTGGAAAAGAAGGATGAATCCATCGATCACTTCCAGTGTAGGTGTTGGCGTTGGGAAAAAGGCATTTCCCACTACAGAGGCTGAAATATCCAGCGACTTGGTTAACAATTTGGGGCCCGAAATCCGCCCGAACGGCATAACGATCGTCGCGTTCATAATTTTTTGATCGCTGTTCATAGAGATTGTTTTAAGATGAGAACCCGGAAACCGGATCCCTGTTCAAGCGAACAGGATGCTAAATTGCATCACAGCGCCTTTGCGCACAAGGGTAATTTTACGGGTTGCAGCATTGAAAATCGTTTTTTACATTCCCGCCGTTTTCAGCTTAAAAACAACGGCGCAGACGCAGATAAAAAAATAAAAAAAGAGGAAATTTTTTTTAAAAAAGCGAAAAATATTCATTTTTTGCTGCCGCATTTACTTTTTTATCGCCGTAAAAAGGGGGCAGATTCGCGAAACAAAGAGCGGCTTGTAATATTAGATAACCTGGTTGTAATATTACATAGCCTCATTTCAATATTACATAGCCTTTTTGCAACAATGCATAGCCGCGTTGTAACATTACATAGCGTCATTGTAATATTGCATAGCCTCCTTGTAATATTGCAATGGCAATTTGCAACATGTTTTTACCTCATGTAATGCTGCAAGGGGTCTTTGCACGACAGGCAAAATACTTTTGTTAGTTTACAAAAGCTCTTTGCAAGACAAACCAAATACTTTTGGTAGTTTACAAAAATATTTTGCACTATATACAATGTCAATTACAATGCTGAGGAAGGTGGGTTGATGGAACAAGGCAGGCGAAGTATTTCGCTGTTTGAAAGATTTCCGCTCAATGTCATTTTATCAATGTGTCTCCATCATCCCATACAACGGACTAAAGTCTCCCGCCTTATGCGGGATTACAAAATCGTCCGTTCCTACGGAACTGGCCTCTTGTAGAGCTGTAGGCTCGGTTTTATTTTGTAAGGATGGACTTTAGTCCGTCCAAAAACAATCCTTAACAAAATGACATCGAGCGGATGCTTGTGCCAGTAAAAAAACATTTTTCGACGTTTTCTCTTTTCATATATTTTTCTTCCCTTCAAAAAAATCAAGCTGTACTGTTATGCAATAGCACAAGCGGACGCTTGCGCTAACAACTGACTGCAACCTCGCGCCAAAGTGGGGGTTGCTAATCCTCGAATAGATTGGCAACGCGGGTTGGCAATCTATTCCACCCCCACCTCATCCACCTCCTTCATCAACTTATCCGTTTCCGTTAGTGCCACTATTATTTTTTGATAATGGAGGATGTCTTCAAATTCCAGCTTGCGGCCTTTGCGGTCTTTGAGCCATTTTTGCGCGGGCTGGTAACCGCCGATATAAAAGTTCCAGGCTACTTCGGGTACGCCATCAAAATATTGCGTATCGTTTGCCAGAGTTGCCAACCTTTCAAAGGTTGGCAACTCTAATCTTCAATTGCCACTTCACAATTATAATAACCTGCAGCAAGTTCTTTATGCGATTTTACGCAACGTTCTAAACTGCCAAACCATTTTATTACTTCATCTCTTAACAGTAAAGTAGGTTGATTGGATATGATGCTATGCCACGAACTCCAAACATAAGTAGTAAAATCTTTTACTAAACCATGTTTAGCCGCATTCGCGTGTATGTAAATAAGCGCCATAGTAAATTGAGCATCATTTTCAATCTTTATCCTTTTGAACGGTTTGTAAAAAAGATTGCCTTGCCTGTGGTGTTGTTTATTAAAAGCTAATGCATAAGATTGAAAAAATCTTTTAAAAGTTTGTTCTATTAATTCGCAGAGCGTGATTTCATTGTTGCCAGGGTTGCCAACCTTTTGGAAGTTGCCAGGGTTGCCAACCTTTGGAAGGTTGGCAACCCTTACGAGAAATTTTCTTTCCGTAGCCGTTAAGGCTTCCTTTGGTTTACTTTGCAGATATTCGATTATTAATTGTTCGGATTTTATTTTAATTAAAAAGTGGAAATGATTGGGCAACAAATTCCAGCAGTAGGTATCTGCAAAAGGCGCAATTATTTCTTTATAACGTTTTAAAAAGAAAATCCTGTTTTCATCCGTTATAAATAATTTTTCTTTATTGTTGGTTCGGTTATAAACATGATATATTTCATCTTCTTCAAAATCTGCAATATATTTTTCTGGTATTGGCATATAGCTAAGATATAATTCTTTTTGGAGGATTGAGCTTGCAGGGTTGCCATGCTTCATCTCCCCGAACCACGGAACCCGCCAAAATTATCAGCTTTTCAAAAAACCCAACTCATAAACCATTGGCTGAAGTTTTTCTGTCAATGCTTTATATGCTTCTTCAAAAGGTTTAAAACTTACAGGAGCAAAATCTCCGCTGGCGTTGCGGGCTTGCAGTGCTTTGCGGATTTGGTACCAGCCAACATCCGGGCGGTTTAGTTTTAATTCATCCCGAACCGTATGCACATCAGTATGAACAAAATATGCCTGCCATAATTTTTTACCTTCGGCTAACACGTTTTGTGCTTCTTTACTTAATATTTTATCATTTAAATACTGCACCATAAAATCGCTTTCAAAACGGTCGGGCGCATTCACTTCTGCTTCTGTATAAGGAATAAAATGATTGACGATACTCCATGTTTTACCATTCCATTTAAGGTCATTGGCACTTGCTGTTAGATTACTTCCGCTAAACAGCATCCATATCAGGCAATCAATTTTGAACTCTTCACTTAATGGTTTTGTTGGTTGTAAAAATTGGTCACGATCATTAATCCATGTTGGTTTGATTATTCTTCTTACAGAAAAAATAATAGCTACTTGCCAAAGATTTTCAGCATTTACATAGAATGCGCCCGCACTATTAAATCCTGATGAAACAATAGCGGTTGTTCTGGTGCTCTGCATATCATTTGCCGATAAATATAAACTACCTATAGCATTATCGGACCAATGGGATCCTCTAACGTCTATTGTTCTTGTTGCAGGTGAAATTGCATTTTTTAGAGGAATAACCGGTTGTTTATTTACCTTGGGTCTTTTTACCCAAGAATTCAGAAACGAACTATTAGGCAAATTGTAAAAAATTTTTTCACCAATAGGATTAACTTTCTTATCAAGCACATCAGTAGTAATTTCCGTAATTACACTTTTATTTTTTGCATTTTGATTTGTTTTCCAAATTAAAAAACCAATAGGAAATTCACCAGTTAATCCATCAAATGCTTTACTATGAACTATAAATCCGCCTAAATATTCTGCATTCCACTTCTCTCTAAACAATTCAAAATTGGGAGCATTTACATATTTCAATTTACTAAATATTGCAATAGTTGCTGTTGGTATTTCCTCTGCAATTCTTGCAACAAATTGTATAAATAATTCCCTTTTTGCAAATCCATATTCTTGCATATTGCTACCCATTTTAGTAGTAGCAACATTTGTTTTTGCTTGTTCATTCGGAGAACTCCCACTCTCCGCATAAGGCGGATTAATCAATACCAAAATCTTCTTTCCTTCAGCAATATCTTTTCGCAGGCCGACAGGGATTTTATTTGTAAGAGAATAATCAATTTTTCCATCATCAGTTATGTCATCATTCAGATAATCATATTGAAATCTTGTAGCCGAGACACAGGTTTTAGTAGCTCGCATTACATCAACATCTGCCTGGTCTAAAGTGCTCATATAAATATTGCGCGGGTTGCTGTGCTTTACTTCCAGGTTGCCTACGCCACAACACATATCCCAAACAATATAATTTTTCTGCCAGTTGTTGCCGAGTGTTTCAGTTAGCTTGTCATAAGCTTTGTCCACTACGTTTAACGGCGTATAGTAAGCGCCTTTAAAACTGCGTTCGTCAATAGGAATTAAAGTATCGCGCCTTTCTAATAAATAATCCCGGTATTCCGATTTTGGCGGCCGGTGGTAAATTGCCCAAAATTGCCTGTAGCCTTCTTTGTTGCCCAATTCATATATTTTACTACCGAGCATAAACACAGGCGCATTGCCTTTATGTAAAAGTTGCGCCGGTAAATTATCATGCGTAGCAACTGTGCCATCATTCATGATGTCAGCAAAAAACAGAAGCGCATAATCTTCTTTTGGTACGCCCTTTATTTCCATACCAATCATCAAAACCCATTTGTCAAAAACCTGTTTTAAATTGTCCGGCGTTATTTGCGTGCGGATTATATCACCATTTTTAATGGCGTTTTTTACAGTGCTGATAAATTCGGCTTCGTGTGTTTGTATTTTAAAAGAAACAAAATGAGTACCTATATAAGCCGATACCGCATCCAGCGCTTCCTGGGTATATCCGCTTGCGCTCTTGCCCCATTTTATTGGCTGCTTCTTATCAGATAAAAGTGGTAAGGCATCTGCCGTTTTCATAATGGCAGCCTTCTGAGTATCCATCACTACTAAAAATGGAGGAATGTATTCGCCTTCGTTTAATGATTGCTGCACATAATGCAGCAACTGCGTAAACATAGCGTAAGTAGAATGTTTGGCAGTATCTTTTGCTTCAAACCATATCTCTTTGGTTTGAATATCAATTAAGTTTTTTGAATAGCTTTTTAAACCGAGCGCTTTGATATAGGCATCTTTTACATCTTCTTCACTCTCTCCCTGTAGTTTTTGGTAAAGTGACATGTAAATTACTTTTATTGCGCAATGTATTAAACTTTTCTTTCTTCTCAGCAACGTCTCACGAAGTGGGCGTTGCGTTAATATGGAATAAAAATAATAAATAAAAGTTGGTTTACTGTTGTGTCTCTTAATACTTAATGCCATTGGCCGGGAGACCAGACGGGGGCGTTACAGGCCGGAATGTTTAGACCATTACAATCAAGAATAAAATACCTATGCTGCCGGTAATGTAAAAAAAATGCTCGTCCCTTTTTTTATTTCACTTTCAACCCGGAGGGTTCCGCAATTTTGGGTAACAAAATCCTTTACAAGTTTTAACCCAATGCCCGAACCTTTCTCATTATTGGTGCCAGGTGCGGTAGCTGTATTAAATTCCTGAAAAAGATTCGCACTGAAATTCGCATCCATGCCTATACCCCTGTCAAGAATACGAATCTCCACCATATTATCTTTTAGCGCTGCCATTACACTCACCAATCCGCCTTCAGCACTAAATTTAATGGCATTCGTAACAAGGTTTTGAAGTATTGAGCGCAGCATTAAGGCATCCACCTTTACATAAATATCGTCAGGCACTTTGTTTTCAAGAACAATATTTTTTTGGGTGGCATTAACTTTTATCAACTCAAAACTTTGGTTTATCGTACCCGCCAAATGTAGCCTTTCAGCATTTAAAATTGTTTTCTCCTGTTGCGTTATTGACCAGTCAACCAGCTCATTTAATTGATCCAAAATATTATGAGAGCTTTGGTTTATGATCTTCGCGAAGGGCTGAACCCTTTTAAAAATTTCATCTTCCATATCGTGGCTTAATATATCTGACGCCAGCAATATAGCCGTTAAGGGATTGCGCAGGTCATGTGAAATAACAGAAAGAAGTTTATCCTTTGATAAGCTAAGGCTTTTAAGTTCATGGTTTAGGTTTTCCAGTGCGCAGGTTCTTTCAAAAACCCTTTCTTCCAGATGTTGGTTTAAGCGCAAAAGATCATCATTGGCTACGATCAATGCCGCCGCTTGCATCTTTAATTTTTCGGCTATAATTTCTTTTTCTTTTCTTTCTTCAGTTTCCTTCAGCGCCCGGTTTATTTTTTGCGGTAAGGTAAATAATTTATCCTTTGGTGCATAATCGGTAACACCTTTCTTTATAAGCTCCACCGCGTTCTCTTCTCCAATAATGCCGGAAACAATAATGAAAGGAATGTGTGGACATTTATTTTGCTTAATATCAAATGCTGTAACCGCATCAAAGGAAGGAAGAGAATAATCGGATATAATT
>DATCFI010000191.1:0-13218 GCA_036509585.1 Hanamia sp.
TTAAATTAACCGGGCGGGTACTCTATTGCCTGATTCTGAAAATAATAATAACGGTATGGGTAACCGAAAATAATAGGTGGCCAAATATAAATAATTTTGTAAAATCGGGATGGGCCTGACATAATCAGCAGACCCTAATTACGGGTGTGCTTTCTGATGAAAAAGGTAAATTTAAAATAGTGAAACTTAAAAAAGGAAACTATGTCTTAAAGGTCCAGTTTATGGGTTACGATACGAAACAAATTCCTGCGTTTACTTTAGAGAGCGGTCAAAATTTAAATATAGGAAAAATAGAAATGATTCAGGGTGCCAGGCTGCTGAAAGAAGTATCTGTAAGCGCTGTGAAAGTGAATTCATTAAATAAAATAGATAAACAAACCTATCGTGCCAGCCAATTTGAATCAGCTAAAGGAGGCTCGGCGATTGATGTGTTGAAGAACCTTCCTTCAGTTTCGGTAAATGGCCAGGGAGAAATAAGCGTTAGAGGTTCTACCGGGTTTTTAGTTTTGATAAACGGGAAGCCCGTACTTGCTGATGCGGAAACAATTTTAGGCCAGTTACCCGCCAATTCGTTAGAAAGTATTGAATTGATTACCACGCCATCTGCAAAATACGATCCTGATGGAAGAGCAGGAATTATAAATATTGTCACCAAAAAAGGTGCTAACAACGGCCTCACTATCGTAGCCGATGCACAAGGTGGCTTACCCAGCACCACAGATTATAACAACCAGGAAAAGCCGGTTCGCTTTGGCGGAGATGCAACTCTAAATTATCGGAAAGACAAGTGGGATATTTCTGTTGGCGGCGACTATACACGAAATGATATTACGGGATACAGGGAAGGAAATGTATATGTAAAAAACTTTACTGAAAATACGATTACCAGGCTACCTTCAGAAGGCGAAAGAAGTTTTAACCGGCATAATTATGCAGGCAGGGCGTCCATAAATTTTAATGCAGATAGCAGCAATTCTTTTTCCCTGGGTTTTTTTGCGGGTAAAAAATTCCAGGACCGTTTGGCTGCGCTTAATTACCACAACAACACCTCCGACCTGTCAACCGGGGAACTCATCAGGAATAGTCCTTATTATAACGAGAACCTCGAAACCAAAGAAGGTAATTTTACTTTAGGTAATTTTGATTACTTGCATACTTTCCAAAATCATTCTACAGTATCTGCTTCCCTGTTGTATGAAAAAGATAATTTTTATGGAAATGATAAGAACGTTAATTTAATAAATTCCAAACCCGGCGCTGATACCATTCAGTATGTTTACAACCCTTATACAAAACCATTGGAAGGATGGAGATTTAAAATAGATCATTCTATAAAAATTGGAAATGGAAAATTAGAAAGTGGCTACCAGTTCAGGTACGATACCCAGGATGGAAATTACGGATATACCATAATTCCAGAGCCTCCCCAGCCTGATTATCAGCGATTTCGTGGCTCTGCGAAATCAAAAAATACCATCAATGCTGTCTATTCACAGTATTCTGGAAAGGTTTCAAAATTAGAATACGTGGGCGGCTTAAGGTATGAATATGCAGCAAGGACTGTGGACTTGGTTTATGCCTCAGTACCCCAGCCCTCGCATCATCTAAATCTCTCTAACTTATTTCCTTCGGGGAATATTTTATATAGTTTCAACTCTGACTGGAAGTTGAAAGCCGGCTACAGCAGGAGGATTCAGAGAACCTCCAATAATGAACTCAACCCTATTGCGGAGCGGGAACACTCTGAAAGTTTAGAACAGGGAGATCCGGATGTTTTGCCTGAATTTGTAAACCTTTCTGAAATTGGTCTTATCAATACTTTTGATAAAGGCTCCATTTTCGTTACGGCATACTACCAGGGCGTAAAAAATCCAATCCAACGTGTGAACAGCGTTTATAACGATTCTATTCTGAACAGGTTATTTACCAATGCAGGCCAGGCTCGCTCGATAGGATTGGAATTGGGAACTAATTTACAGATCAATCATTGGTGGAGTTTTTATTTGGGAGGCAATGTTTACAATTATGAAATTAAGGGAAGCCTTCTCATTCTAGGAATCACTTCAGATATACATAATCAGTCATGGATGTATTCTATTAATGCCAACACAAATTTTAACCTGGGCAATAAATGGAGTCTACAAGGAAATGTAAATTATCTATCCGAAACGCCCACAGCACAAGGTGTGGATTCAAGGTTTCTTTCACCGAATTTATCTTTAAAGAAAAGTTTTATGAACAACAGGTTTACCGCAACACTGCAATGGCAAAATATAGATTTGGGAATGAAAGAAAGTAACCGCCAAAGAATAACCACCAGTGGGAAAGACTTTTATACAACCACTAACTATATTTATGAAACCGATGTTCTCATGCTCAACCTGAGTTTCAACCTGAATAAATTTACAACCAAAAGTAAACTGCCCAAAAGCGAATTTGGTGATAAGGAGTTTTAGGTTTCAAAATATCATTAATGAATCAAAGTGCAAAATTTGGAATTGATGTTGATTCAGTAAAGAGGTATTTTAGAACATACTAAAGCTAACGACAGAAACCGTTTCATTTAGTTTTGAACATGGAAGATTATTGAAAACGAAAGATACCACGTAGCAAAAACTGGCTGCATCGTTTGCCTCCAACGAAATCAACTATGATACCGAGAATCAATTTTACTTTTGGAACGATTGAGGAGAATTTATAAAAGTCACTACCACGAAGGTTTACAGTAAACACACTCTTATAGAAGATTCTTTTTTTGCTTTGCCTGAATTTTGATTTTCGTTTTCTAAATCATGTTTATGATAATTCCGAAGGGCTTCCCTTCGTTATCCTATGGCGTCCTTTCAGGGCTTCTCTCCTAAAAACTACCATCTTCCAAAAGCCCTGAAAGGGTGGAATATACCAACATAGGGGCAGCGCTACGAAGTGCTATCATATATTAATCCCAAACATACCTCTCATCATACTCCACTTTATGTCTTTTAAGAATAGCCCGGTATTCATTCTGAAAGCTAATCTTGCTGTGGTGTTCTTTCTGGTTAGCGATATAAGCGATTACCCGCTCTATATCTGCAGGATTCACAGAAAATGCACCATAGCCCTGCCCGTTCGGTTCAGGCGGGCATCCTGCCAGTAAAAATTACTTAAATCTTCTCCTTTTGTTTTCATCCACTTTGAGGAATGAGATTTTACTTCTTCAAGCAATTTCATTAAGGCAATTTTTTTTGACAACATACAAAGTACATGCACATGGTCGGTATAGCCACCTATTTTTATAGGATGACATTCCATACGTTTGCAAATGCCACCGAGGTAAGCATGAAGTTCTTCTTTAATAGGAGTATGAATAAGATGTTCACGGTATTTTGTGCTCCATATAAGATGCATATAACTTTTAACGAGTGATTGTGGCATAGTGATTTAATTTTTTGCATTAGTTCCGAAGGGCTTCGCCTATCGTTAACGTATCACGCCCCTTCAGGGCTTTCCCAATATATTTTCTTTTTTTCAGTAAACCAGCAAATAAAGCATTTTTTCATTTTGCAATTAATTTTTAGAACTGATAATAATGGGACTTCTGTTTATTACATTTGTATTACTTGTTTTGTCAGATACCGGTACAACGAGGATACATAGACGATATGAGAAATTCAATTAAACAACAATTATAAATTCAATAATGAAAAATCTTACGAGGTTTATGGTAACCTTTATTGCCATGCTAACATTTACGGGTGTTGCGTTTGCACAAAATAATAATGATGCCGCTATTGAGGCAAAGATCAGCAACTTGATAAAAAAGATGACACTGGAAGAAAAAGTTACGGTGCTGCATGCCAATTCAATTTTCAAAACCGGAGGTATTTCCCGCCTCGGTATTCCTGGCCTATCTATGGACGACGGGCCTTTGGGTGTCAGGGAAGAACTGAGCGCAGGTGGAGGATGGACACCAGCAAATCTTACCACTGACTCAGCTACATTTTTTCCAAATGGTTCTGCACTGGCAGCCACCTGGAATCCTTCTTTGGCTTACAGGTACGGCGTGGCATTGGGCGAAGAAGCCCGCGCTCGTGGTAAAGATGTGATCCTGGCGCCGGCTATCAATATTACGCGAATCCCGATTGGTGGCCGCACTTATGAGTATTTATCTGAAGATCCTTTTTTAAATACGCAGTTAGCAGTAAATGCAATAAAGGGAATTCAAACCCAAAATGTGGCAGCCTGTGTAAAACATTTTGCGTTAAATAACCAGGAGACCAACCGCGGCACGGTGAATGTAGAAGTGAGTGAACGTGCGCTGCGCGAAATATACTTTCCTGCTTTTAAAGCTTCTATTGAAAATGCAAATTCCTGGAGCATCATGTCGGCCTATAATAAAGTACGCGGTGAATATTGTTCGGAGAACGATTACCTGCTCAACAAGATTTTAAGAGGGGAGTGGGGTTTTAAAGGAATTGTAATTTCTGACTGGGGCGGCACGCACAGTACGGTAGCCGCGGCAAATAATGGACTGGATGTTGAGATGGGCTCACGGCCGCCTTATGATAGTTATTATTTTGCCAAACCCCTGCTTGATTCTGTAAAGGCCGGAAAAGTAAGTGAAAAAACAATTGATGATAAAGTTCGCCGCATTTTGTGGGTGCTTTACAAAACTTCTTTAAGCAAAAGCATGGCTAAAGGATCGCTCAATACTCCTGCCCATAGCCAAACAGTTTATGATATTGCTTCAGAGTCGATAGTGCTTTTAAAAAATGATAAACACCTCTTACCTTTAAATACTGCGGGTATTAAAACGATTGCCGTTATTGGTGATAATGCTACACGCACCAATCATTCTGGCGGATTTGGCGCGGGGGTAAAAGCAAAATATGAAATCACTCCGCTACAAGGTTTGCAAAATGCTTTAGGTAAAAAAGTACAAATTAATTTTGCACAAGGTTACCGCGCCAAGCTAAACGATGATGACCCATCATTGATAACCGAAGCTGTGAATACAGCAAAAAATAGTGATGTAGCTATATTATTTATCGGAGGAAACCGAGACTACGAAAGCGAAAGCCGCGACAGGAAAGATCTCAGTCTTCCTTTTGGCGAGCAGGCCCTTGTGGATGCAGTAACTGCAGCTAATGCGAATACGATTGTAGTGGTAATTGGCGGAGCTCCATATGATATCAATAAAATCAAAAAAGACAACCATACAATTGTTTGGTCATGGTTCAATGGATCAGAAGGTGGCCATGCTTTGGCAGATGTATTGACAGGCAAAATAAACCCTTCAGGTAAATTGCCTTTTACGTTTCCTGTTGCTCTTGACGAGTCGCCTGCATTTTATCTTCACACTTTTCCTGGCGACAACCTTACTGCTGTTTACAAAGAAGGAATCTTGGTGGGATACCGCTGGTACGATACTAAAAATATCGCTCCTCTCTATCCATTTGGATATGGTTTGTCTTATACCAATTTCAACTATTCTGGTTTAAAAACTGATAAGAAAACCTATAACATCAATGATAACATTACCATTACTACGATGGTTAAAAACACCGGTAAACGTGCGGGCAAAGAAACAGTAGAGTTGTACATTGGCAAGCCAAATTCGGCAGTTGAGAGAGCGGAAAAAGAATTAAAGGCTTTTAAAAAAGTGATGGTTCCTGCAGGCAAAGAAGTAATGGTAACATTAAGTGTGCCGGTAAAAAGTCTTGCTTATTATGATGAGGGTAAAAGCAAGTGGGTAGTAGAAGCCGGTAAATATAATTTAATGGTTGGTAAATCTTCGAGGGATATTGAAGCTAAGGAAACCATTAGTATTGATGGAGGAAATTAAATAATGCTTGACCGAAATGGGACTAAACTTATCAATCTAAATTAGTTGATTTGTTTAATTCATGCAAGGTCAACTTATCAGCTGAATAAAAATCCTCATTATTTGTTGATTTACTACAAATCACACAATTCTTCTTTTCCAATTTGTGCTTTTCCATCTTTATAACGTGATGGGATAAACGATAATCACGCCGGAGTAGAGGATAAAAATCGGTAGCGGGAGAATTGCCAGGAGAAACCTTTATTTCGATCCGAAAGCGTGGGCAACGCAATTGGTAAATAGTAAAATAGGTTTAATGGATTAGGAAAAATTGAATCATGATACAGACAACAGTTGCGAAAATTAATTAAAAGGGGTAGAGGAAAGCCCAACCTGAAAGAAAGCGATACAATATTAAAATAAATTGTTTAAATTTAAAGATCTATACGATAAACCATTGAATAAATGTATACCAAAAACGACCGGATATCTGGATCCGGCAGGACCTCGACAATATCTCCTCTAGGGATGCTTCTAAAAAGTTGCTATCTCCTTCTGATCCTTCTTTCATTGTTGCCTTCGCAGGCCATGAGTCAGTTAAAAGCCGTAATAGTGACGGATAATACTACCCTTGCTGCCCCCGTTCGCAATGGCATCGAAAAGCTCAAAGAACAACTCGCTTTTAAAGGGTATAATATAAAAACCACAAACTCTCTGACCGGATCAAAGGGTGATGTATATTTTATTGCAGGATTGAGTTCGACAAACGGAGAGGCCGCAAAGCAGCTCCACGCCTTGAAAAAACAACTACCCGTTGGCTTCGAAGCGCTTTCTATTCAAAAAACCACCAGGCAGGGTAGCCCGGAGGTTATTCTTTGCGGATCTGATGCCAATGGATTAATGTATGCCCTGTTGGATGTAGCCCAACGGATTGGCCTGGTCAATAATAATAGTGGTATGCTTTCTTTGATTGGAAATGAATACCAAAAGGCAGACATAAAGGAAAGATCCATTTCGACCTACACGATGCAAAAGGCTTATTTTGAACAAAGACTATACGATGAGGATTATTGGAAAGCCTACTTTGACCAACTTGCTCAAAGCAGATTTAATAACTTTCTCATCATCTTTGGGTATGAAAATGGTGGTTTTCTTGCCCCTGCTTATCCATTTTTTTTTAACACAGACGGGTTTCCTAATGTGAAGATGATAGGCCTCACTCAGGCGGATCAACAAAAAAATCGCAAAGCTTTCACCCTGTTGATCGATTTAGCGCATGAACGTGGTATCAAGATAACAGTGGGCATCTGGGATCACATATTCAGAGGTGGCGTCCAGAATGGCGGGGTAGTCTTCGATAAAGATCATGCCGATACCCCGGTACCCGATCTTGTATGGGGAGTTAACTCAGATAATCTGGTTGCCTACACGATGAAATCTATCGCTCAATTTTTGCAGGTATTCCCTGGTATTGATGGTATCCAATTCCGCATGCACCCCGAATCAGGCTTAACAGAAAAAGAGATGCCTGGATTCTGGCACGATGCATTTAAAATGATTGTTGAAAAGCGTCCTGATCTTCTTATCGATATCAGGGCCAAGGAGCTTCCTGATGAAATTATTAAAGATGCGATAAGCCAGGGGGTAAAGATCCAGGTTGACACAAAATACTGGATGGAACAGATGGGATTGCCATTTCATCCAACTCATGTAAATAGGGAGGATATGATGAATCGTCGTCATGGATATGCAGACTTATTACAATTTCCCCAGCAATATAAAGTAATGTGGCGCCTTTGGAATGGTGGAACAAGCCGGATACTACTTTGGGGAGATCCTGAATATGCAAAAAGATTCGCGCAAAGCACGCATCTTTATAATGGGAATAGCGCAGGTATAAATGAGCCATTGTCAACCAAAATGGAAGCACAACCACAGGAAGAAAAACCCTTTGACCTGCTCAATAAACCCTACCAGTCTTATAAGTATGAGTTCCAGCGTTATTGGTACTTTTTTGATGTGTTTGGAAGAATGCTCTATAATAATACAATCATGCCAGAGCGCCTATGGGAGGCCGAATTCAGCCAGCATTTTGGACGTCGGGTCGGGCCATTACTTAAGCAAGGTCTCCAGGTAGCCAGTAAAGTGCTGCCAATGATTGTCGCTTCTTCCTACAATTATAGCGAGTTCCCAACCACCAGGGGATGGGCTGAAAAAATGCATTTTGGTGACCTTGCAAAATTTTCTAAGGGCGGGGGTACGGACATTCAACAGTTTGTAAGCTTCCAAGAAGAAGCGCAAGATATCATCGATGGCACAGACGATCCACGAACCTCGGTCTTTCAAACCAGTAAATATTTCGCTACCATTGCAGACTCCGTTCTACGGTACTCCAAATTGGCGGAGCAGGCTGCGGGGACCAATAAAAGCAAAGAGTTCATAGTCACTAATACCGATTTAAAAATTTTGGCCAACCTGGCATTGTATTATTCTCATCGCGTAATAGCTGCCGTAAATTACAATCTGTTCCTGAAAACAAATAACCTGTGTGCTCTTGATAAAGCTATCGATTGCGAGAAAAGTGCCATTGCTTCATGGCAAGATATCGTTACTGCGGCCGGGGATGTATATGCAAAAGATCTACTTATGGGCGTATGCGGCATGAACATGTGTGGAGACTGGCAAACAGACCTGACCCAACTCCATGAAGAATTTCAGAATCTAAACGAGATGAGGTCAAAACTGCTGCAGAAACCAGGAGATGGAGAAATAAAAATAAATCATATACCGGTTCGGCATCTAATTCCTGGTAAAAAATTGGTAATATCCGCAAATATCAATTCCAACCACGTAAAATCTGTCCGTTGTGCCATCAAGGTTGGAAATGGACCATACAGTTTTACTAATATGGCCGCTGACGGGCAATGGCGTTACCAGGTACAAATAAGTATTCCTTCAACTGCATCCTCAGTTTACTATTACATAGAAGCCTTTGATGACAAAGGCGAGGCTACTTCATTCCCGCAAGGCGGCAGCAAAAACCCTGTTTCAGTACTGGTCACAAACGACGTCACCGGCCCTATTGCCTCCATCACAAGGATTGACTCTGCAGCAATTGAAAAACCTTTGACAGTAGCGGCTACAGTAAAAGATCCTTCTGGAGTAAAATGGGTGAAGTTGCGGTATCGGCATGTCACCCAATATGAGGACTACGAAACCGTAGATATGCAATTGGATAAGCGCACCGGAAAATATACTGCCGTCATTCCAGGATCTTTTATCATCCCAAAATGGAATATTATGTATTTCGTCGAAACCATGGATAAAGCGGGAAATGGTAGCCAATATCCAGATTTGAGTGTAGAAGCCCCTTATGTCATGGTCAGGTTAATTAGATAAAGTAAGGCATTTGCCTGTTAAAAACATACAGCATTTTTCCAGCAATTGTTCTATTCTATATTTATAACGTGTTGGGGTAAAGAAGCGATGGTAACATTGAGTGTGCAGGTTAAAAGCCTTGCTTATTATGACGAAGCGAAAAGCAAATGGGTGGTAGAACCCTGTAAATATAATTTGATGGTTGATAAATCTTCGAGGGATATTGAAGCGACGGAAACCATTACTATTGGTGGCGGAAAATAAATAATGCTTGCCGAAGATGGGAGAAAAAATACCGCGAAACAAAACTGGTTGCATCGTTTGCCACCAGCTAAATTTATTATGAAGCCTGTATAGAAGCTGCTACTATGAAGGCTTTGCAGTAAACAGAATTTTAGGGGAGGTTTTTATTTTTCTTTAGAATCCGAATTGCATTTTGCATTGGCTTAGGTTATTTGCTGTGTTATGCATTCAAATTTTGCGAAAGCATTTACACAACAATTGTTGTCATTATCAAAAGCAAACTTCGAAAGAGATTCCGCTTCCGGAAAATAGAAATTTGGGTTTATTGTTCGTTTACTGCGCTTTGTTTATTCGCTTCGCCAATTTTGAAATTCACTTTTGTGTAATATTTTGTTTGGAAGAAAACATAACAGATAAAAACTAAGGAGATTATTAGCGGTGTAATTTTCTACGAAGATAACATCCTATTAAGTCTTGTTATATGCAATCGCCCCTTCATATAGTTCAGTTGTCCACTCAGATCCTAAAGCCAAAAAATCAATTCGTGACCGAACTATTCCTCGACTGAATTTTGCTTCGATTAAACTTATAACTGACCTGTTAATAACTTTTTCAATTGATGAATTTCTTTTTTTGGCTTTTTTCGAAACTATTGTACTTGAAGTCAAATAAATTTTATCTGAATGGGTTAAATAAATATCCATCATTTCTTTTTTTGGTAGGCCACTAATTCTGAAAGGAGTTAATTTTAAAGTACTATTATCATTTACAAGAATATCAAAAATTTCTTTTAAATAACCATTTTCCGAACCATGATGCGGAAGTTTGTACAGGTTCGCTTTATGCTCGTCTAAGACCTTGCTGTGCTTGACAATATGACGCCATCCTTCATATTCGTCTTTTCCGATTTCCAAATCAGCTCCCAATAAAACTCGATGTTCCCCAAACTTTAGTAAAAGAGCCACAGACTTGTCATTAGGAGATTTATTTATTATTGCAGTATTTCTTTTTCCAAATTCCGTAATAAGCTGGCTTAACTCTGAATCAAAATCAGATATTGTTTTTGGCGAAGGAGAAAGTGCATACAAACTAAATTCAAGACCAGTTTCTTTAACAGTATTTAAAACTAAATTACATTGCGCTTTCGTAAAATATGTTCCTCGATTATTAATAACAGCTAGACAATCCGAAAATTCATTCGTTGAACTAATAGAACCGCCTTTTAACTTCTTAGTATTGTCTAGCTCACACAATAAAAGAAATTTATTTAGGTCGTGAACCGCTGAGAAACAAAACTCGGCATTTGGACAAAGAGAAAGAACCTTTGCTAAGCCTTTAATGTGATCATTATGCCAATGAGTACAAACGATTAATATAACTTTTGTAGTATCAACTCCTATTTGGGAGAGATATTCAATACTTAGAGGCTCATTAGAAAAGGGATTTATGCAACTGTCAATAATTATCCAAGAATCTATTCCAACTTTCAAAATAATAGATTCTCCGTATCCACCACCTGTTCCTATTAAGGTAATCTCAACTTCCGATTGAGTTGGTTTATCTGTTATCAATTTTTCTCTCCTTTAAATTTCCATACCTTCTTTCAATATTAAGCTTTGTATTTTCTATATCATTCTCATCTAATGTAATTAATCTTTGAAATCTAATGTCAGATCTCTTTACACTTTGCCCATTTTCCATATAGTGCCCCACACTCCAATAAAAGATGGCACCTTCAGATAATAAATTTAAATCGTCCGGAGAAATATCTTCTTTTTCAAATTCACCAATTTCAAAAGTTCCTCCAGCATCTAGGTCAAGTAATTTAGCAGTAAAAGTTTTATTAGTGTAAGAAATAATGACTCCTTTCCAACTCTGAATTTTTTTTGAAAACTTTTTTGAATTTGAACTATCATATATATCTGATAGTTCTGGAAGGTCTAGTAAAGGATAACCATTATCAAAATTTTCCTTTTTATAAGTTACATCTTCTTGATAGGCGTTTAACACATCAGAATATCTTTTAACAGCATTATTTAAAATATCTAAATTCGTATTAGTAAGTTGAGTGGTATCCGTCAATGGATATTTTTCTTCAGATTCCAGATAAATTGTGTTTAAAGACGCGCTTTTTCCCATATCAAATTATTAAGTTGATTTGACTTGATAAATGAATATTCCCATTTTTCTACAAGTATTAAAATTATTTCTTTTGTATCCTTTATGCTAAAATTTTCAAAATGATGATTACAATTAAAAACAACAGATTTATCATCTTTAATTAAATCTGAAGGATAAATTCCTAATCTAATCACACCTTCATTTTCGTTTTCAGTCCTTGTTTCACTATATTGTACACTTTGGACTTTTGGATTATTTAATACACTTTCAAATTGTTGAACAGGAGATAACCAATATCCGAAATTGGCATATTCCTTCGTATCTTTCAAAGAAAAGTGTGATAAATGATTTATTCCAAAAGCTGTAATTGGTGTTTCTTTAAGCGTAGAAAAAATACTAACTACCAAATCACGTAACACAGAAAAATGTGATTCCCTTCTTGTTTTAAGTTCAAAGCGAGTGCGGGTTACTTCTACACTTAACCAATCAATTTCAAATCTTGTGATATCAGGATGCACAATTACTACTTTCGCTGTTTCCGCTTCAGTCTCACGAATAAAACCTTTAGAAGATAACCAAAACGGTGTAATAATAACCGGATTGAAATTGCCTATTATTACAACGATCAAACTGTAAATCTCGCGGTCCTTAACCATTTTTAAATAAACTTATTGATGAACTACCAAATATAGAACATATTTTGATAGACGGCAAAATACTAAAGAATTCGCCACAAACTCTTTGCAGCATGTGGTTTATAAAAATAAAAGTTTCTGTGTTAATCTAATTTGCTAAGCTTTCTAACAAAAAAGACAGCACAACATGTGCGGAACATAACCCCCAAAATTCTTTCGAACTCTTTGGTGTTCCTGTTTTTTAATATGTCCCGAGGTATATATCGTGAATTGAAAAAAAGAAGCCCTGTCCAAAGTTCGGTTTCCGCTCCAAACGCAAAAAACTTCGCAATAGATTTAAAATTATCAGGGTTAAAAATTCAATTTCTCCTTATTCCGCTAAACGCTCACTCATTCCACTTCCTCCCCTCGCCCCGTATCTCATCCCACCACAAAAAAACTATATTTGCACATTGTCCCCCTCTTAAACAAACACCCAGAAAAAGAATTACAAAACATCACCGAGTTGCACCATGAAACTCAACATTCTATCAGCTTTACCCGACGAATCCATTTCGCATTTTGTTCACAGCTTTTGGATGCTGGAAAACAAGACAGAGAAAGACATTCCATCCACTATACTGCCTAACGGAATGGTTGATATGACGCTGATAAAAATCAACTCAGCGAATTGGGAAATGTTTCTTCGGGGCATTGACACTGAGCCTTCGCAGGTAGTCATTGAAAAAGGAACAAGAATATTTACCGTAGGGCTTAAATTATTGGCGGTGGAATATTTGTTAGGCGATTCAATTAAAGATGTGTTGAACGAAGGAAAAATTATTTCAAATGATTTCTGGCAATTTGAAGAAAGCGATATGAGCAGCCTGGAAAATTTTTGCAACAGGGCAACACAAAAAATAAAATCCATTTCAATTGAAAACATTGATAGCCGAAAGAAAAAATTATTTGAACTTATTTATGCTTCTAACGGTTCCGCGCATGTGAAAGAACTTTCGGAGCAAGTGTTTTGGAGCAGCCGCCAAATCAATCGTTATT
>DATCFI010000192.1:0-5120 GCA_036509585.1 Hanamia sp.
TTTATTGTCGCTTTCACTATTTTATGATTTATGTGGTGAATAATTTTTTGCTCCAGTCAAATGCCAAAATTATTGGAATGCTCGATTTGCTTGCAGCTTACGGTAGGGCTTGCTGCTGTGCTGGTATTCATTGCTTGTCCAGCCCAAACCGGCAGCCCAATTAAATTATTAAAGTTCAAATTACGAACAAAAGTTCAAAAGAAATCCTTCTGCCGGAACCGCTGTTGATAGCGAACAAAATGATGAGAATTTATTCGTCAGCCAGCATAGCAGTCAAGCCGCTTTGTTGGCAGTAGTTACTCTCTCGCTTTTCGTTCGTTAAAGGTTTTTGTCTGTTCGTCAAAAATATAAATTATAGGTTTGCAATAGGAACAATCGTAATAAAAACCAATTGTGTCAGGTGGATTAACGATTAACATTCTACTGTCAACCTTAAAGTCATAACCTAACGATGCACCTGGCGAATCATAAATCTTTCCTGTTTTTCTGTCAATTAGCAAACTGCTTTGACAAGATGAACCACAACCCCAATAAACAAAAGAATAATGTCCAGCAAAATTTGCGGTGTCTGCACTATAACCGTCTTTAAGTCTTGTCCGAAAGTTACCAGCACCTTTATTTGATTTTAAGTCAAGTTCAGCGTATTTTTTATGGTCAACTTTCTCCGATTTAAAGTCCGCAAAACCAATATATGGTTCAAATTTTAATAAGGCGTGTGAAATTTTGTCTTTGTCAATCGTCGTGTCGCCATACAATTTAAAGTTTTCTGTTTCGTAAATTATGTCAAACGTTGGTCGTGATTGATTAGTTTCTTTTTTTGAAATGCTGTCTTGTTTGACTAACTCTGAATTTGTCTTGATAGAGTTGCTATTGTCATTACAAGAAATTGTCAAAATGGATATTGTTAGTAGGTTGATTACGGTCTTCATATAATTACTGCCAACGCTCAGAAAAGTATCCGAAAAGCCCCATTAAAAAGCCCCGCATTAAAAATGACGCTGCGGGGCTTTGCGGTATACTTTTGGGTTGACCGATGTCGCCGTAAACTTGCTATTGGGGACAAAGTATCAGTTGGTTCTTTTTTGAAGTGTTGATTTTAAAATAAATTCCATTCTCAAAAATTGCTTCTTTCAACAATTCTAATGCATTCACAATCTTTTGAGGATTTAAAAATAGTATTTTTCTTTGTTTTTACACTTTATTCTTATTTCATAAACATAGCTTTCCCGTTATGCCGCATATGCGGGATTGCCATTATTTTTCCAATACACAACGCCCAATAAATATTTATCCATCATTTGCCTGTTTCCAGGGATAAAAAACTTTTACCAGTTTCAATGTTTTGTTTTTACAACAAGGGCATTCCTCCATATCAATACCAAAATGTTCGAGCATGCGGACTTGCAAAGGGATTTTTACCAGCCCTTTGTGCAAAGGCAACTTCATTTTCCTGAGCACCTCATTTATTCTTTGATGTCGGTTTCTGTTAGCCACATATCCGTACGTTCTTATTTTGGTAAACCTTGACGGTAATATGTGCTGTTCAAACCGGCGGATAAACTCACTACGTGCAATTGTCATTTGTTTTTGTTTGCCTTCGTCAGCATAATCTTTATAATCAAAAGTTACAGTATCATCTTCATCATTGATACTGGCTATCCGGTGATTACTAATAGCAACTTTATGCGTGTATCTCCCAAGGTATTCAATCACCGCATGAGGGCCGCCAAAAGGCGCTTTGGCATATACTACCCAGTCCTTTTGATACAGTAAATTAAAGAGTTGTTTGCTGTCTGTATTTTCGGGTAATGTTACTTCTCCTTTTGTAATCATTTGCTGTAATGCCTGTAAAAATTTTGTTCTGTAAACGATACTCATTGCTTTTACCGGAAACAAAAAAAGCCAGGTACTTTTAGTAGCTTCTTTCCAATCATTATCACCTGTAATGCCGCCACCACTTACAATGCAATGAATGTGAGGATGGAAACTTAACTGTTGTCCCCAGGTATGCAGCACACTAATAATCCCCGGTGTAGCTCCCAGGTATTTTACATCTTTTGCGAAGGTGAGCAGCGTCCCGGCAGAAGCATCGAACAATAGTTTATACAAAAGCTTACGATGTCCCATCACCAAACTGTTCAACTCGTGAGGCAACGTAAATACAACGTGATAATATTTTACCGGAAGCAGTTCCTGCATGCGTGCTTCTATCCACTCCTGTTTTTTCATGGCTCCGCAGTTGGGGCAATGCCTATCTCTGCAACTATGATACTGATATTTTATATATCGGCATTCCTCATTATCACATTGATACATATGATAGCCAAGTGCAGCGGTACGACAGGTTTTTATTCGTTGCAACACACTGGCTACATGTGTATTTTCATTGAATGGTAAATCATGCTTTTGCAAGAGTTGTTGCACCGTTGCCCTCGGTGCTGTATAAGATAACATGATTTATCATTTTAAATTTTGATTAATGATGTTATTATCTTTTGCCACCAACAAGGCATCATAAGGATTTACAATCTCATCTATGCGCCGGGCAGTTAGATGCATGTACCTCATGGTAGTTTGCAGGTTGGTGTGGCCAAGCAGTTCTTTAATCGTATAAAGGTCTGTTCCGTTATCTAAAAGGTGAGTGGCAAAACTATGGCGTATAGTATGTATGGTGTAGTGCTTGCTTTCAAGCCCCACTTTTACTAATGCTTGTTGCATCAGATGTTGTATGGAGCGTACACTGTATCTTTTAGCAGGCCTGAACCCGTTGAAGAGATACTCTTTGGGTTTATAAATAAGATAGTAAGCCCTAAGTTCCAGCAGCACCTGTTGCGACATAATCGTATAACGGTCTTTAGCTCCTTTGCCCTGGACTATTTTGATGCGCATGTTCTTTGAATCAATATCAGCTATTTTGCAATTAGCTATCTCACTTACACGCATACCGGTACTGTAGAGCATCATCAGAATAGTGCGGTGCTTAATGTTTTGCACGCCATCAAGCAACTTCATTACTTCTTCTGTTGACATTACTGAAGGAAGCGTGGTGGAAGGCCGGGGATAAATAACAGTAGGAATTGCATAAGGGCGTTTTGCCACATGACGCATAAAAAAGGAAATGCTTTGGGCAGACATCCTGCATTTTACCCGGCTGCAACCAAGCGTTTTACTCAGGTACAGCAAATAACCCATAAGCATATCTTCTGTGAAATCCATCGGATCTACATCAGGATAATACACAAAAATAAAGCGAAGTTCTGCCAGGTAATTGCGAATGGTGAGTGGGCTGTAATGGCCGATAGATAAATACTGATTAGTTTTTTCCAATGCCGCAACTGCTTGCGGACTTAATGATTTTTTTTTCCATGACTTAATAGTTTTTATGATTAAAAAATAAACTACAAGTTAGGAAAGAATCCAGACTCATCGCCTGTATAGGCGATGTTGGTTCAACGCGCAAATTTATGTTATAACGCGGGACTATTTTAGATTTTTCAAAAAAATCATATTTAATAACCAATGTTTTACCTATGTGTATTTTCAATTGGATTCAGCAAAAAAAATACACCGCAAGGTGTATTTTTTATTTGCGAAATAAACGAAGCAAATGTAGTAAAGCAACAGATAGTCCGGATTCTTATTTTCTAAAATTCGATATCTAAGGTTTGGGCGTAAGGGCCTTTTGTAAATGTTTTTGAAACTATTTTAACCTTGTATGTTTCAGCTTTGATACGGTACTTTCCCGGCTTTACTTTTATGGCAATCATCTGCACATAACTACATTCAAAAATATCACTGAGATATTGCCTTCCTGAATAGAACTCATATGATTTTATTTGTGCGCGGTATTCATTTGTAATGGTCAACAGCACTTTTGTTGGACGTTCGTGCTATCTGTCAATCCAATGCAAATACTTTCCTGTTATCATGAAACAAAAGCTTTGTGATGTATGGACCTTCCTCAATTATTGCTTTTAAATTTTTAGCATCTTGCGGTATGTCAAAAACAAGTTGCATTTCTAAACGCTGATGCAGTTCCAGTTTTGCGTCAATAGGAATTTGTTTACCAGCTATATCTTCAAGAGCTTTTTGCCCTTCTTTGGAAAAAGCCCATGAGTGCCCTTGTCCGTCAATAATGTGAACTCTTGGCTCAGATGGTTTCTGGGCTATACCTCTTGCATGATTTGAAACTTGTATGTGCAATACAATAAATTGCCCTTGTGGTTTTTGCTTTCCCAAAGTTTTAAGCCTTTCTGCCTGTGTGATTGTGGCACACCAATCATCAAAACAAACATCAGTACCAAATGGAACTGTTGTTTCATTGCTTTTAAAATAAAAAATAACCCATAACAACCCATAACAAAATAGGATAATAGCGATTGTACGAAAAGCAGCTGTACTACTTTTATGTTTGATTAATTTGATGATTACCCTTATGATAAGAATAAAAACGGTTATAAATGTCGCTATGAAAATAAGGCTTGCCATTATATTTATTTATTCAGATTTGTTATTGCAAAATTATTATGAGCCAGTTCTTTTGCTTGTAAGAAAAGCAATAAGAGAATAAACAGCACCGATGATAAGAAGGCTGAAAACAAAGTTAATCATCAGGTCACTTTCAAATTCATACAATTTTATTCGTGCGCGACGCTCATTTGTAATGGTGAATATCACTTTAAAATGAAATGTCATCATTTATTGAAAAGAACAAAGTTTTTTTGTTTGATTCATAGTGAACCAGCAAAAAAACCGGAATCTTATTTTATTTTTTTACTGGAGAATTCAAGCCGTTTAGTAAAAGTATTTTGCCAATAGTTGTTGACTTTGCGGTGAGCGGGGACAGGGCATATTTTGCGCTGGCTGTTTTTAACCTGGCGGTTGGCCTCCTTCGTCAAGCCCAGGATGATTACACGGGGGGTTGTCTTTAGAAGCGCAGGTACGCAACGGTCTCAGCCGCAAAAAAAAGATGACAACAAAAATAAGTGGCAGCTGCGTCGGATGTGTGTGTGGATTTTCCGTATGTGGAAGATGGCAAAAGCTATTCGAAATGAACGAATGAGCGAGCGAAGAGAGAGAGAGAGAGAGAGTGTGTGAGCATTGCTTTTGTTTTGAAGGAT
>DATCFI010000193.1:0-15468 GCA_036509585.1 Hanamia sp.
TACATGAAGCAGAAGAGTTGTTTTTCCCACACCTCTTAATCCTTTGATACCCACAAAACGGTCATTCTATTGAATCTTCTCAAAAAGATATCTATTGAAATGATTAGATATGCCTTGTAGTAGCCCGGCCTGATACTGAAACAATTTTTCCACTCCATTGGTTTGGATTCGAATCAAAATTGAGTATTTATTGGTTTCAGTACAAATCATTTTTATCTTATTGGCTTCTGTTGTTATCGCAACAAAATATTTTCAATGAAGCAATTGTTTTGGGGAAACATATTACATTTTTATTTTGGAAGTTGTACATTGCAATTCAAATAATTTTTCTACAATAAAAACTGATTGCCAAAATGCTCAACACTCTTATAAAGCTCGGCGAGCAACTTAGTGAAGTAAGAGGAGAGTGGGATGATATTATTGATTTTCCGAAAATTTATTTTAATGAAATCTATTGAATTTAATCGCACTTCAGATATTTTCCTTAATTCGGGAATAATTGCATTGCATCATTATATTGAAAAATGTGCAGAAGATAACAGCCTATTGGGGTATCCCATAGATAAATCAAATTATCAATTAGAGAAAGATAGACTTACAATAACACATGATGACCTTTTTCGGTTGCTCGAAGACGTTTATTATTTAATGGGGAAAGAAGTTTATGATACAGCTACCAATAAGCAAAATGAAGAATTAGGGAACGTATTTTATGTTCAAGAAAGTGACACCTTTCAAAGATTCCCTAAAATGAATACCTTAGGCCTTACAAACTTGATAACCAATAATGCTCAAGGAGGTACAAGACACGAATCAAATACTATAAAGCTTGAATAATTAAAAAAGAAAAAACCAGAAGTAGCTGAAAAAATTGAAAGATATTTTGTTGACAATAAACTTTCTATTCTCAGTAAGATTTACTTTAATGAACCTTATACTAAGATTACCCGCTTAGAAAAACCAACCACATCATATTTTGAACAAGGTAAGGAGTTTTGTTACCTTACTGGAGAATCATTCAAGAAGTTAGCCGATAATCAAAATACGTCTCCATTTGTTTCTGGTCTATCAAATTTCAATTCACATTTGAAAGGTAATGATAAAAAAATAAGCTGGAAGGCAATGTATCTTAGCCGCTTTGCTCCTAAACTCTGTTTTTATACTTATCCTGTAAAAACTAAAGATGCAGAAACAATTGTTTGCTATCTCTTTGAATCGGGAAATTTAGAACAACTTAAACTTATTTATGAAGAAAACCGAGGTATCTTTAAAAGTAAGTTGGAATTATTAAATGTGGACTATCTATCAAATTTCAACTTTCACATCTTTAGTAATAAAAAAGATAATGAAAATAAATTGTCGCTTAAAGGAGATTATACAGGAGAGGGAGAGATTTCTTTTATGCTAATTTATACTATTTACCGGCAGATTCTCTTTAATCAAGGCATTAATGAAATTACGGATAAGGATGATGATTTTGATCCCATGTCTGAATCATCATTCAAAAAATTACCCGTTTCCTTGGTCTCGTTCAGAGCTGATAAATTTGCATCTACACTTCGTCCAAATGCTTTTGAATATTTCAACAACTTCAAATTTGCAATTAGATTAATTAGTTATCTTGAAAAAAATAGCGTCAATTTTCAACAAGCATTAGGTAGTCTTAAGTTTCTAAAACCTTCGGAGAAGAGTTCCAAAAATAGTTATCGACTTGAAAGACAGGTAAGAAATAGGGTGTTGAATAAGATGCTTAATCAAAAGCCAATTCTGCAGGATATTGAAACATTATTTTTTCAATGTTTTACTTCGCTGGTATCTGGTGGCAATGTTGGTTTTAAAAATTTTAATGTACTTCTAAAAATAGTAGAATTATATCAACCCATTATTTATTCAAAAGATAGTAACATGAAAGAAGAAAATGAAAAAATACAGGAACGAGCTATTAAATTTGGTTCGAGCATTGCCATAAGTATAATCGGATATGATAACGCCGAAACATTAGGTGATAAACAGGCTAATGCCAAAAATGGCAGAGTTTATATTATTGCTTTGCACAAGGCAAGAACTTTATCCCAATTCACTGAGGCTGTTATAAGGATTCAAAAAAAATACAATCTTATTTTCAGCAGTGAATTGCTGAACAACATCAATGAAGATAATTTCGAAATGGTAAGACAATTTGCTATTATCAGCGCCTTAAACCAAATTAATTCAGTTTTAAAAAACACACAGTCATTATGAAAAATAACAGCATTACAATTACTTATTTATCAAAAGTTTCTTTTGCAAGCTTAAATGGCGCAGACAAAGAAGTTGATAACATTAATCCTATTAAAAAGATTACGCTTTCAAATGGAGAAGAATTACCTTATGTTTCTTCGCAAGCACTGAGACGGGCACTACGTAACGGTTTAGAATCTATGGGTTTTACACTATCGCCAATCCAGGAAGCAAGCGCAAAAAAAGGCGCTCCAAAAACAACCATTAAACCTGTTGAATATATTGACGATGACTTGTTTGGCTATATGGATGCCTCGCCATCTAAAGAAGAAAAAGGCAAAGGAACATCAACTACCCGTACTTCACCTATAAGAGTGGAAGCGCTATTAGCCTTAACCGAATATAAAGGAGATTTAGATTATGCGACTAATTTTATGGGTAAGGGAGTGAAGACTGAAAAAGGAGAAGATATACAACCTAATATTTTTGAAACGGAAGTTCATTCGGGTATTTACAGAGGTACCATTTTAATTGAGTTAGATAGGATCGGAGCCGGGCAAGGCTTTGAGACAGGTGAATTATCAAATGAAGAAAAAGGAAAACGGGTGCGCGCTTTTTTAGATGCTTTCAGAAACTTATGGAGCAGCGGAAGGCAAAGCCGCTTTCTATCCGACATTTCACCTAAGTTCATTGCTGCGGCGTACATGAATGCCAAGAATCCAATTTTTTTAGAATCAATTAGTGTTGATAAGAATGGAAAAATCAATTACGAAAAATTAAAAACCGTTGTATCGGATTATGATAAGTTCATAACCGATCATGTATTGGCTGGGCAGGAAGCTGTATTTGAATTATCTGATGGTGTAGTCGGACTTAAAGCCGGGTTTGATAAAATTGAATCCTGGATAAATGAATATTACAAATCATAATTATGTCGTATTGTATTGTTGAACTTATAACGCAAACAGCCACTTTCAGAAACCCTGAATTTCAAAATTTTCATAAATCATTTTTACTGCCGCCCCCTACTACACTTATGGGGTTAGCTGGCGCAGCTATGGGATTGAGTCCTAAAAGCGCACAAGATTTTTTTAAAGAGGGATTTTATTTTGGTGTTTATGGCACCTCCAAAGGCTATTGTAAAGACCTCTGGAAATACAACACGTTTGATAAACAAGGAAGTATTATTTTAAAAGAAATCTATTTTGATAATCACTTTATTTTGATTTACGGTAATGATGACGCTGACATTATAAAAAATATAATGGATGCATTTTTAGCACCTGCTTATGCATTGACATTAGGTAATAATGATTCATTAGCAAAAATTATTAAAGTAAGTATAGATCGCGATTTTGCCGATTCTTCCGAATTGTCCCATTGTTTAGTAGAAGGTAATATTGTTGAAGAAGTTATTGAAAAAGCAAAAAGCGGGGTTTCTTTTTCTATTTACTCAACTTCGGAACCAATAGCATACGACTTGCCAATGCGTTTTCAATATGAATCTGATTATGGAGTTAGGCGTATTGTTGAGCGAAAGACACTTTCATTTATAGGAGAAAGCATGCAATTGAACTTTGCTAAAAAAGGAATAAGGTATAAAAATAAATTCATTCCAATTTTTAATCTAAATTAATGCCTAACGAGATTTTAGCGAAATCAAAACCATACAAGGAGTCTTTAATAGCCCACACAGACAATGTTATTGCTATATGGAAACAATTAAAAAATCGCTATGAAAATGTTTTAAATAAAGATGATGACTTTTGGCGGAGGTCTTTCTTATCTGTTTTATTTCATGATTTCGGGAAGGCTGCACAAAATTTCCAATTAGTAATTCAGGGAAAGAAAAAGTATGATGACAATTATATCAGACATGAATTCTTATCCGGAGTGTTCCTTTACTATTCTGATGTAAAAGGATATGAACAAAATCCGTTAAGTCTCTTTGCCGTTTTCAGTCATCATAAACCTCTAACTGATACGCTGTTTCAAGACGATGGATTTGCTAATGTAGAGTTAATCGAAGAAGATATGACTTTTGTTTTTGAAAATTTTAATGAACAAATACAAAAGCAAGGATATAATATTTTCAATCCCAAACTAATTGGTTATTGCCGCACGAGGTTCCGGAAAATGGATAATGGTCTTTCAATTATCTACGATGATTATGATACTTTTTTTAAGGGTTTCAAAAGAAATTATCCGATTAAGCAAGATCATAGAAAGGAGTATATTATTTACAAAGCACTCTTAAATATTGCCGATTGGACTGCATCAGGTCACGCTGAGTTAACTGAAAGTTACTCTTATAAATTTGATGAACTTAAAAGGAAGATTGTTGCTAAACTTATTAATGAAGGAAAAGACCAAATTGCAAAAGATTTTAAGTTCAGAGATTTTCAATTAGAAAGTAAAATCCAAGGAAATGTTTTAGCGATAGCTCCAACAGGGAGTGGCAAAACCGAAGCTGCATTGATTTGGGCAAGTCAAAAGCCGACGTTAAGTAAAGTACTTTATTTATTACCAACTAGGGTTACATCAAACGCCATTTTTGAAAGGCTTACAAACTATTTTGGTAACGCAAATACAGCCATTGTACATTCTTCCGCCCTCCTATACCGAAAGGAAATTGATGATAATGATATTTATGGGAAAACAGAATATCTTAAGGATAAAACATTTTTTAAAAATATAACTGTATGTACAATTGATCAACTCCTAACGCAAGGTTTTAATTTGGGCTATTGGGAAATCAAAACATTCCATTTACTAAATTCCAGAATCATTATAGATGAGATTCATCTCTATCAACCTTTTACTTTAGGCCTTATTATTTCGACTATTGAATATTTGAAAAATCAATTTAATGCAGAGTTTTATATAATGACTGCAACATTGCCTTTGAAGCTAAAAAAATTACTTCAGGAAACTCTGGGTATAGTCAGCCAAAATTTTATTCAGGATCATGAGTTACTGAACGAAGCTAGAAATTATTTTGAAGTAAGGAAAGGCCCAGTAGATGATTTGCATGATGAAATACAAATAGCAATAACGCAAAATAAGAAAGTACTTATTGTTGTCAATACAGTGGATGAAGCAATAAGGCTTTATAATTTGTATAAGGAAATGGCTGAATATGCAATTTGTTTTCACTCCCGTTTCATTCAGAAGGACCGTTTTAATAAAGAACAGGATATTTTAAAAAGAGAAAAAGAAAATTTACCAATGCTTTTGGTTGCTACCCAGGTAGTGGAAGTTTCTTTGGATATTGATTTTGATATATTGTTTACAGAAAACGCTCCCATAGACGCTATTATACAAAGGGCAGGAAGCGTGAAAAAGAATCTAAAGTGATCGTATTTAAACATCAATCTGTTACAGAAGAATTGATTTATACACAACCAGACATTTTAGTACGAACCCTTGAAGTGTTGTCAAGAGAAGATGGTAAAAAACTTACAGAACGTGATTTAAATAACCTTGTTGATGAAGTGTATGAAAATTTTGACATAGAAAACGATAAGAGTTTTAAAGAAGGGAAAAAAGCACATCGTGAAACGCAAGATAAGTTACATTTTATCAAAGATAATACCGAACAAGATAAAGTTTTTACCCGGGAAGGATTAGATTCAATCAATGTTATTCCTGCAAAGTTTGAAGAACAATTACATGGCGCAAGTGCAGAGATGAAAACCAAATATGAATTATCAATTAGACGAACAAAAAAATATCTAACAAGGTTTTATCAGGATAAAAAGCACAATTGGTTTACCTATATTGATTGTGATTACGACTTTGAAACTGGATTGAAATTTAAAAAAAAGGAGAATGAAATTCACACAATGAACTTTTAGCCCATGCCACATCCCATCCATCAAACCATCATCCGTTTCCCCGAAATAAATCTCGAAACCCGGGATGCGCACAAGCTACGGGGCTATTTTGGCACTTTGTTCCAGGAGCATTCCCCGCTGATGCACAATCATTTGGAAACAGGAGAAAACGCCTACCGGTATCCGTTAGTGCAATACAAAGTGCTGGATGCTGTGCCCACACTGGTGGGGCTGAATGAAGGGGCTGATTTGCTGATTGGATTATTTTTGAAAATTAAAGAACTAAAGATTGGAGAACGCAGCTATCCTGTGCTGCAAAAAAATATTGAGAGCAAAATAATTAATATTGGCTTATCAGAAGATTTATATGCATACCGTTTTGCAACGCTTTGGATGGCGCTTAGCCAGCATAATTATGTAGGGTATATGGCAGAAGCAGAGGAGAAACGGCCCAAACACCTGAAAGCAATTTTAACTGGCAATATCCTGAGCTTTTTTAAGGCGATGAATTATAGAGCAGAAGCCACCATACTGGTAAATTTAAAAATTATGGCTGAACGGGAGACACAGTTTAAAAACAATGCCATGCTTGCTTTTGAAGCATCTTTTGTTACCAATACGTTGTTGCCGGAACAAATAGGTTTGGGGAAATCAGTGGCCCGTGGCTTTGGTACTATTATTTTGGAAATTTAAATAATCATTAAAAACATTTTATAACATGCAAATATACCTGAATACTTACGGCACTTACCTGCATGTAAAAGATGATATGTTTGAAATAAAGATACCGGGCAGCAGTGGCGAGTCAACAAAGCAACACATTGCGGCACATAAAATAAGTTCGATTGTAATGAGTACGTCGGGTGCATTAAGTACAGACGCGGTAATGCTGGCTTTAAAAAATAATATTGATATTATATTCACAAAATCTGATGGATATCCTATCGGCCGGATTTGGCATAGTAAGTTGGGCAGTACCACCAAAATAAGGAAGCGGCAACTGGAAGCAAGCCTTGGTAAAGAGGCGGTAACATTTACCAAAGAATGGATTACAGAAAAGATGACCAATCAACTTGAATTTATAAAAGATTTAAAAAAGCACCGGCCGCAAATGGCTGACTTTTTAAATGATAAAATTGTCCGGATCGAAAATTTGATTGTGTCTGTTGACAAACTCGATACTCAAAAAATTGAAGAGATCGCTGATTCTATCCGCGGTCTCGAAGGCACTGCCGGAAGATTATATTTCGAAACTATAAACTATGTGCTGCCGGAACAATACCAGTTCAACGGAAGAAGTATGCGTCCGGCAAAAGATTCCTTCAATGCTTTTTTAAATTATGGTTTTGGTGTATTGTATTCAAGAGTGGAAAAAAGTCTGATGCTTGCGGGGCTTGATCCTTACGTAGGATTTTTACACCGCGATGATTATAACCAGAAAAGCATGGTATTTGACTTTATAGAGCCGTACCGTATTCATGTGGAAACAACCGTATTCCGTTTATTCAGCGCCAAAAAGGTTAATAAAGCCCATACCGATGAAATTACCAATGGCATCACTTTAAATAAAGAAGGAAAGGAATTGCTGATAACCGCTTTGAATGGATATATGGAAAGTGAAACCATAAGATATAAAGGACGAAACCAAACAAGGGCCAACGCCATGCAACAGGAAGCACATACATTCGCCAATGGTTTAATCGGCAATAAAACGGATATACCATCTGCTAACGACAATTAATATATTTTATCATGATAGCCTGGGTGATGTATGATATTGAGATTGACAAATCAAGGACGAAAGTAGCCAAGATTTGCAAGCAAGCTGGTTTGTATCGTGTCCAATTTTCCGTATTCCTGGGCACCCTTGATGCCAATCAGAAAGATAGCCTGCAGTTACAAATAGAAAGTCTGATTGATGAAGAGACAGATTCTGTATATATTTTCCCCATGTCCAAAAGTGAGTTGCAGGCTACTGTATTCCTGGGGAAAGCATTTGATAAAAAACTGGTAACGGATGAAGTAAAAGCTTTGTTCTTATGACATTAACCCCATCGCATATTATTGAATACCTGTATTGTCCGCGGTTCACTTATTTTGAATATGTGCTGGCGATACCTCAATATGAAGAAAGGCGTTACAAGGTAATGCGGGGCCGTGAAGTACACAACGAAAAATTGGAACAAAATAAGAAATACTTACGGCACAGGATAGGTGCAGTGGAAAGATATAATGACCAATATCTTACCAACGATTTACTCAGGGGGAAAATTGATGAAGTGCTTAAACTGGAAGATGGGTCAATGGCGCCGCTGGATTATAAGTTTGCGCTTTATGAAGACAAAATATATGAGACGTATAAAACCCAATTGTTTTGCTATGCGTGGTTGATAGAAGAATGCTTTGGTTGCGAAGTAAATAAAGGTTATTTGGTATATACCCGGAGTAATAATAAATTAATTGAAGTATCCATTTCGCCATCTGATAAGCAATTGGTGAGGGAATGTGCAAGAGAAATAGGGAACATTATCAATCGAAATTTTTTCCCAAAAGCAACCAAATACAAGCTGAGATGTGTAGATTGCACCTACCGGAATATCTGTATTAAATAAGGGGTTCCGGATTTCATTTTATTTTATAAATATGCAAAACAAGGTGCAAAGTTATGATACTAAATATGTTACGTTTACGGAAATGGTAATGGAAACAGCATTTATAAGTTCTTTGACATATTGGAAAGCTTTAAATAACAAAATTGAAAATTGGTGCAATTTATTGATACCCAATAAACTGGTTCGCAAAACGTCTTAAACAGCAACATCCACGATAAGAAGGATTGAAACCTTGCCCCCTTCCTAAATAAGTGGTTCCTACAGTAGCTTAAACAGCAACATCCACGATAAGAAGGATTGAAACTTAGTATACTCAGAGAAATTAAGCGTATGGGATTATGCTTAAACAGCAACATCCACGATAAGAAGGATTGAAACTAAAGTAAATAAATTACCGACAAACGCTTTGAAAGTCTTAAACAGCAACATCCACGATAAGAAGGATTGAAACAATCTTAATACAAATGAAACTATCTAAAACATCTAAACTTAAACAGCAACATCCACGATAAGAAGGATTGAAACAAACAGACATTCACTTGCGTACCAGGAGTTACTTATACTTAAACAGCAACATCCACGATAAGAAGGATTGAAACAGAGAAAAGTAACGCTTGCATCATGATAGACGCGATTCTTAAACAGCAACATCCACGATAAGAAGGATTGAAACAGGATTTTAAACAGCGGAGCATCCGTACAAGGATAACTTAAACAGCAACATCCACGATAAGAAGGATTGAAACCAGATGGCGAAGCCGGTGAGGCATTGAATGATTTTCTTAAACAGCAACATCCACGATAAGAAGGATTGAAACACAACTATAAACACTTTCGGATTTTGAACAAACCTCCTTAAACAGCAACATCCACGATAAGAAGGATTGAAACCAACTTTTGAAATATAAGCATTCCAGCCACTATCAACTTAAACAGCAACATCCACGATAAGAAGGATTGAAACAACAAAATGAAAGAGCCCGCAGGCTCGGTTGATAAGTCTTAAACAGCAACATCCACGATAAGAAGGATTGAAACTAAAACTTGTACTGTTCCTAATACTTAAAGTTATAAACTTAAACAGCAACATCCACGATAAGAAGGATTGAAACGTACATCAATATAATCATGCAAATCCGCTTCATTAACTTAAACAGCAACATCCACGATAAGAAGGATTGAAACAACATTAGACCAGCAAAAAGAGGAGAAAGTAAAGCCACTTAAACAGCAACATCCACGATAAGAAGGATTGAAACTAAATCAGCCGCTCAGGCTTATGATGAACAAGCTAACTTAAACAGCAACATCCACGATAAGAAGGATTGAAACTCTGATTAACGAAAGCGACAATTATACAGATAAAGCACTTAAACAGCAACATCCACGATAAGAAGGATTGAAACGGGAGCCAACCTGCAGCTAACTATCTAGCTAAAGCTGCTTAAACAGCAACATCCACGATAAGAAGGATTGAAACCCAACAGGGTTTTATATTCCCAGTACAAAATCTCTTCTTAAACAGCAACATCCACGATAAGAAGGATTGAAACGACCAGTTACACATTGAGCAAGGGTGGAGTAGCTCTCTTAAACAGCAACATCCACGATAAGAAGGATTGAAACTCAAAATGGAACTTACTACCAGAAACTGAGCGGCTTCTTAAACAGCAACATCCACGATAAGAAGGATTGAAACAACCAAATATTCAAATCAAAACAAGAAACATGATACCTTAAACAGCAACATCCACGATAAGAAGGATTGAAACCCATAAATGCCCCATAATCGTAGAGTGACGCAAACTCTTAAACAGCAACATCCACGATAAGAAGGATTGAAACTGAATTTCACATGTATGAGCAAATGGAATTTACACACTTAAACAGCAACATCCACGATAAGAAGGATTGAAACTTAAAAACTGGCAGGATTATAATTGACTTTAAAGTGCTTAAACAGCAACATCCACGATAAGAAGGATTGAAACACAACAAATAAAACAAACACTATGGCACAAGGACAACTTAAACAGCAACATCCACGATAAGAAGGATTGAAACTAAAAACGTGAAACAAACCGAATCCAAAGAAACGGTTCTTAAACAGCAACATCCACGATAAGAAGGATTGAAACCCACTTGGTTCTACCTTATTGGTTGACGCCGGTATTTCTTAAACAGCAACATCCACGATAAGAAGGATTGAAACTCTCTTAATGGTTTAATGTACTTATAATTAATTCCGCTTAAACAGCAACATCCACGATAAGAAGGATTGAAACACAGACCTATCCACGCAGGTAGATGATCTTCAAACACTTAAACATCAACCATCCATGATAAGAAGACAAGAAATAATTGGCTTAATCAAGCAAACTCATGCATGGGATAAAGATGAAAGAAGTCAAAGCCCGGGAAAGGGAAACAACCATTTTCTGCACATGATTTTCCAGGTATATGGAACAAAAAAGATGCTCCTTTAATTTTTTATACCATTATTTAACATAAATATCCTGTGATAAATATTTGCTAATAACCATTTAAAACTTCACTTTTAGTGAACTTTTATTATATTTACATCATATAAATGAAAGTCCGGCTAATAAAAAGAAAATCAATAGTAGATTTCGCATTTCAAAATGCAAGAAGCAAGAATTCTTTCAGGCTTTGGTTAACAATTCTCAAACAGGCGAGTTGGTCACAGCCAGGAGATATTAATGCAACCTTCGGTTCTGCAGATTTGCTAGGTAATGGAAGCAATAGGGTAGTTTTTGATATAGCCGGTAATAATTACAGAATGATATGTAAATATCATTTCGGATTAACGAGGGTGCATTTATACATTAAGTGGATAGGCACACATGCAGAATACACAGAGCTTTGCAATAACGGTAAACAATATTCAGTAAATATTTTTTAAACCAATTACAATGGAACCTTTACAATATAAAATCATTAAAACCGATACGCAATACAATAAATATTGCAACATACTGGAATCTTTGGTTGATGGTGGAAAAAAATCAAAAGTCATTCAGGATGAAGTGGAATTACTTACCCTTCTCATTGAAAAATATGATGAGGAACACAATACTTTTGACGACGCAGATCCAATAGAGTTATTGAAATTCTTAATGAAAGAACATAAGATGAAAGCGGTTGATTTAGCTAAACTTCTCTACGTTAGTGAAGGTTTGGTTTCTGATATGCTCAACTACAAGAAGGGCTTATCCAAAGACACTATCCGCATTCTTTCTGAAAAGTTTAAACTCAATCAGGAGGCTTTTAACAGGCCATATCAATTGGAGATAACTGTAAACCCCAAAATAAAAAATACAAGAATAAAGAATACCAGAAAAAATTTGGCAACTGCATGATAATTTACCATCAGCTCTTTTAAGGCTATTTGGCAGGAAATGCCGAAATTGAGTATTATTGATTATCGCCTGTAGGCGGTACAAAGAAAATTGCTATTAAATGAGAATTGTTATTTTGAAGCCCTTAATAACAAATATGAAACGGTAGTGAACTTATATGAAGAGGGAGTAATAAAAAAGCTAAAAAAAAATTTGCACACGTGCCAGTACTGTCAGCACCCATCAAGGGATGAGATATGCACGCTCAAAACTTTTTAGCATTGCAAATATAAAATGTATTACAAAGTAATACGACACAATTTTGCAAAGTTGTAATTTTATTTTGCCTCTGCTATCCATAGAATACTTAAAATTAAAAGTACTACTGTTCCTATCTAACTACAAGGTATTATTTCTTCACAACAGTGTACATTGTTTCAATACGCTGCAATATTTCTTTTTCAAATGCCTTGAAGCCTGGCCTAAGTACGCTGATAAGGTGCTCAAATCCGCTCATCCATTGTACCATAGCCGCATCCTGCAAGGAAGCCAATAGATAGTATTCCGTGTTGTTGCAAACAAAAAACAGCGCATCCTCCATCGGATTTTTAATGGGCACACCCCGTACGAGGTATTGCAGTAAGAGCTGGTAATAATTGCCTTTGTCCCTTAAAATAAATTGCAGTTGCGGCCGTTCGGTTGAAATGGTAATTCTTTGAAGATATTTCCTGCCTGGCGCCTTTGTCATAAAATACTTTGTATGTGCCAGCCTGAATTTATAAACAAAAAGTTGTTGCGAAAGCACAGGCAATGACTGTTCCCATTGGTTAAAATTCTCAGCAATATGCGTTTTGCCAGCCAGCAAATCCTCCTGTTCAAACTTATATCTTTCCTGAACCGGTGCATACATGGCTTCTGACAAATTATATAACTGTTGCCGGCCGGGAGTATTCAGCAGGTTTTCACTAATAATATTGGCAAAACCTTTTCCAAACCTTTTAATGTTCTTTCCTTTCTTATCTAATGTGCCCTTAACAGGAACCAATGTGGGAAGATAATGTTGCCACCGGAATTGTGAGTACACGAGCAACCACACAAGTTCTTTATTTTTTACCGACACAGCAGCAGGCGGTAGTGCAGATAGTTGTTCCAGCCCGGTGGTTTCGATGATTTTAAAATCATATAAATGACCCAGTGATTTATCGGGTACAATAAATTGATCCGGGTTGGAATAGTTTATATGAAAAACGCTTTTATTTTCAAGCGCAATACTTACCAGGTTGCCCGATTGAAAAATGGTAAAGAACTTTTTGTTGTTCCAGCAAAGATCATGCAGTGCATGATAACCATGCGCGCACAAAGTGCCTTCCGGTGATTTACAATTGCAGTTTACCTGCATTTTATAGGGGTTAACGTTGAAAGTTACTTTACGTTCTTTTTGCCCCTGGCTTTGTATACCTATGATTAACTGGTGAGCATTATAGCTGATAACCCGTATTTCTACATAGTAAAGAGGTTCGCCTTGATAAAGCGCTCTGAATTCAATATCCTCATCCATTGTGTATGGGCTGCTGAACGGAATGGAGAAGGGAGTAGTGGTTACCATAACTTTTATTTTAGGCAAACCACGAAAAAATGGAGGAAGTATCCTACTGGCGGGGGATGTATATTACCGAAGCTAGAGAATCATTTAGAAGATATCTCAGAAAAATGTATCATTTGCATATAGCTCGTAGTTGCAAATTACTGACAGCACTTCTTTTTACTTTTAAATATTCTACGAATAGTAGGGGTCTACATGATTTTGATAAAACCTATGCAAAAAATATGAAGTAACTTCGATAGCATCTCTATAAGAACAGCGCCTCCTGAACTTCCGGCATACTCGCAGCCATATTGTCCCGGTGAAGGCTATTTATGGATGCCCGGATATTGGACCTATGATGAGAGTGGTTATTACTGGGTTCCTGGCGCATGGGTGTTACCTCCCGATTATGGATTATTATGGACTCCCGGGTATTGGTACTTTTATGGTGGATATTTCAGCTGGCACAGGGGATATTGGTCCCGTGATGTGGGATATTATGGTGGGATAGACTATGGCTAAGGCTATACAGGCGAAGGATATTATGGTGGCAGGTGGGATGGCGACAGGTTCATGTATAACAGGGCTGTAAACCATATAAATACTGCCGAAATTAATAATAACTATGTTTATAACACGAATGTTAATGGCAACAACAGAAATAACCGCTCAAGCTATAACGGACGTGGTGGGATAATGGCGACACCTACCCGGCAACAGCAAACGGCAGCAAGGGAAAATCATGTGCAGGCTACGCCGGCACAACTGGCCCAAATCTCTGATGCCCGTACCAACAAAAGACATTTCGCTTCGGTAAATCATGGCCATCCCGGTATATTGGTCCAACCTACCATTAAGAATGATCGTGCAGTGCGTGGAAATCAAATACGTACTAACCAACAACAGGTAAATGCCTCTAATCAAAGAAAGCAGGCGCAGGCCAACCATCAACAGCAAAGACAGCAACATGGACAAGGCGGGGATAAAAAGAATCTTAAAAGATAAATACAACTGGTATTATTGAGTCCCCATTTGATTTTGAAATGTCGGGTGAGGACACCCGCCACCACCTAACCATAAAGATGGAGTAATAAGCCAAACGAAAGCAGAAGCAGAAGCAGAAGCAAATAAAGAGGAATTTGATGGTATAACAACTGAAAAGTAGTTTTTGTTTTTTGCCTGTGTTGGTGTTCCTAAAAAATTCCATCCCTTGTTGGTCTCTCATCCCTTGTTGGTCTTCCGAAGAAAGAAAGAGCCTTTGTTGGTGTTGAGCGAAGGAAAAGTGCGGCTGCTTCACCAACAAAACGAATGGAGCAAAACCATATCTTTGAATTTGAATCAACGAAGCAATCAAGTGGAATGATTCCATAAACTTCAGCCGTTGGTGAGGCCATCGCTTCAAAACCCACGCTCAACAGCAACTGCGGTGGAAACGCGTTTATGCAAAGACTCTGTATTATGCGCCTTCAAATCTCTTATTGTAAACTATCTAAGCATAGCGCTATAGTTTCGATTTTATACTTTCCATATTAATTATTAAAGAGCATTTCGCCCGGTTAGAAGTTTGTATACTATAGCTATGACTGCTATAACTAACAAAATGTGAATTAATCCTCCGGTATAGAAGCCTCCCAAAAAGCTAATTGCCCAAATTATTATCAGGATTACTGCAATAACATATAATAGGTTTCCCACGTTAAAAAAATTTAAGATTAGAAATTATTGTTGTCCGAGATAAGACAACAATAATCCAAAAATAATGACAGAAGCCATATAAACACTCAAAATGCAAATTGGGTTTGAAAAGGAGGGAGTGCCATCTTTCTTGTTTTTGGCGGCGGTATAACTTTTTTTCT
>DATCFI010000194.1:0-9547 GCA_036509585.1 Hanamia sp.
ACTTATTTTAGACAAAAAATGTGAACAAAAAACAGATTTTTTAAACCCGGAAAATTAATGTGCGTAACTATCAGAAAATTGAAAACAAGAAGCTGTCTTATATGATTTTTAAAATATATTACACTACTGGATAGTTACCAAATTTTGCAGATTTGTATTTATTTATGTTGGTTAGCCAAACAAAAAACCTACTTTACCGAAAAAAAGATATATGCCAGATATAATCCTGAATAAAGAAATGAATATCGAAGTAAAACTACGCCTGATTGGTAAAGGAGATGATGAACCTTTGAATGGAGATGAATTCTCCGTTAGGCTGTATGATAAAGATATTTTTAATGATGATTTTCTTGGAGAAAGTGTTCCTGATGAAGAGGGAGTCGCACGATTTGTATTTTCACAGAATGATTTTTCGGGTCCAGGCAATCTTGACGATAAACCTGACTTTTATTTTGTGGTTTATAGATATGGAAGTGAAATTTTTAAAATCAAAGTGATGTCAAATCTCGATCTTTCTGACCTTGAAACTTTCATTATGAAAGAAGGTGAAGTCATTGACCTGGGAACGTATTTAATAGATACCCAGATTAAATAACTTTAAAAAGGAGGATTATTGACATAAGGCTGCTCTGTTTGAGTTTTGTTGTTAGTCTTGTCTTCGTTTTGACTTTCTGCCGGCGGATTTTGTTTTAATTTGGATTCATCAATATTTCCTTTTGAATCCAAAATCGGGGCGGGTAAGGGCTCGTGCCCTTCAGGGGTTACCTGGTTAAAGACTTTTTCTATATGAATCCATTTTCCATCTTTCCATTTTAATCCTTCATAATCCCCATCAGGGATGTAAGTATATTTCTTTTTTGCTTCACCGGTTTCTGAAATTAAATGTTCATAAAGAATAATGTCCAGGTCTTTATCAAAAGTGAGTCGTGGTGCGGCATTTTTCTTATACTCCATAATGTACCGGGCAATCGGTTTTGGATGCAAACTGCTGCCCTGGAAACTGAAAAACGACCCGCCAAAAACGGGATGGCCATCGTGAAAAGTAAGTACTTCTATAAATTTTCTATCGCTGCTGAGATTGTTATCATCAAAGCCAAGCAGTGTGTAATATTTTTTTCCGAAAGCTTTTTCTTCAATGATCTTATAATACAAAGCGCCTATCCATGCAAGGTTGCTGGTAATGGTGTCGTCGAGGTTTTGTATCTGGTCTGATTTATCTATTAATGGAAAAAGTTTTAAAGATCCGTCAGATGTTCTCATTTGTATCGCACCGTGCTGGCGGATGATTTCTCCGGTTATCACCAGTTGCCAGGTAAATATGCGGAAACTGCTATCAGGAGGAACTACCTTGGCGATGGATTGCAAAGAATCAAATGGATAAAAAAATGAATTCTTTGTTTGAAGCGCATGCACAAATAATCTCGTGAACTGGCTGTCGGCTGCAAAACGGTCTTCTGCGTTTCTTCCCTGGATAATCCTATTGGCAATAGGAACCAAAGAATCCTCTTTTTGCGCGAGTGCTTTCCTATCCGATGAGGCCAGGCGCTGCGCTTTCGCAACACTGGTTGCAAGTAAAAAAACTGCTAGGAAAAAAATGAATTTATTCATTAAGAAAATTTAAACAAAGAAAACTTTTATTAAGTTATTTTATTGCTAATTCCCCGATTTTTAACTAAGTTATAATGCTTTAGCAAATGAAATTAAATCAGCAAAAACAAGGTCAATAGTGGGATCATTTACATTTACCTCTTTTCGTGTTGTTGGTAAAAATATATTCATCTTTACGCCGAGGTTTCTGCCAAATTTCATGTCGCTCAATGTGTTTCCTACCATAACACTTTTGGAGAGATCAATTTCTTTGAAATCCTCTAACGCCTGCAAACCCATGCCGGGATTTGGTTTTCGGGAAGGGCTGTCCATATCTGTACACACATAAATTCCGTCAAGTCTTCCCCCGGCTTCTTCTATTTCCTGTAGCATATTCCGATGAATCAAATGAAGGTCTTGTAATTTGGTAAGCCCTTTGGCTACGCCGCGCTGATTGGTCACCATTAGAATTACTCTAAATTTTTTATCGAAAATCCGGAACGATTCTTTTGCGCCTTCATAAAATCTGAATTCGTCCCAGGTATGAATATAATCATCCTGTTTTTCTTCGTTTACTACACCATCACGGTCTATGAAGAGCGACCAGGAAGAGTTAATGTTTTTGAGATTAATGTTTTTCAAGTGTAAACTGTTTTCATGTTTTCACAAATTTACTTTTTAAATCTATGAATTAAAAAGTACTATATAAGTATTGCCTGATAACGGTTTTAGTTTGACAGACCATAATTTATTAATTGATTTTTTCGGTTGTGGGAACGCCGTAAGTATCTTTTATGACTCTGGGTCCTCATTAATATTTCAAAGGATTCATTTTTGTATGTCTTATCCTTATTACCCGAATTTCGGTTGAAGATGAATAATAAGTAATCCTGTATTTATAAATCTCATAAGCTCGATACGAACCGTCATTCCCTATCCTGTATTTATCCGGATTATGCAACTCGGGATTTTTAATCAACTCTTTTATAGAAACCAATATCGTTTCTTTTACCTTATCTGCATTTTGCACAGAGTCTTTTCTAATATAAGCATAAGCATCCCTGAGAGATTTTTTTGCTTCGTTGTCTATGGTAACTTTTCGTTTTTTTCCTACCACGACTTCATCTCGTTTTCTAATTCTTCAAGGGTTGTAAATTCGCCATCGCTCATTCGCTGCATGGCCTCGTCCAGTTCCTTGTTATATTGTTCTACCGTAATAGGCTTCGAGGTATCGGCTGGTGGTTTTAAAAATGTCTTAATCATTTCCAATAACGATTTCTTTTGAGGTTCGTCCAGTTTGGTAAAATACATTATCAATTCTTGGTCTAATACGTTTGCCATTGGAATCTTGTTTTCACAAATTTACTTTTAAAATGTGTCAATTAAAAAATTGGCCTAAAAATTATACCTGACATGGCTTTCAAGCATATGTAAGTTGATTTCTTGTTTGGTTAGCACCGCTGGTTTTGTTTCAATTCTAAATGCGATTTGTACATTCCTACCGTAACTTTTCATACTGAAAAAGAAGGTTTATCGGAAAAGTTCCTGTAAAACAAGCCCGCTTCTAAAATATTTGATTTCGTAAGAATGATGACTTCATTAATCATGAGTTTCGGCAAAATAAATTTCTTCTACGAACTGGCATATAATGTGGCCAAGAGTAATGTGACTTTCCTGAATTCTCGGTGTATCGTCTGAGGGAATATTAATTAAATAATCGGAGAGGCCTTTTAGTTTTCCTCCCGTTGAGCCGGTAAAACCAATTGTAATCATACCTTTCTCGCGCGCGATTTCAAAAGCGCTCACGATATTTTTACTGTTGCCCGATGTACTTAATCCTACCAATACATCTCCTGGTTTACCTATTCCTTTTATCAATCGTGAATAAATCACATCATAGCTGTAATCGTTTGCTACAGCGGTTAGATATGATGTATTGCAGTGCAATGCTTCTGCTGGCAGCGCATCACGGTCTGTATAAAATCTGCCGCTGAATTCTGCCGCCAGGTGCTGCGCATCTGAAGCGCTTCCCCCATTTCCACAAAATAATACCTTGTTACCGCTTTCAAATGCTTTCACCATCACTGCTACGCATTCATTTACTGTGTGCAGTAATTTCTCATCGCTGAGTATTTTAGTTTTTACATTAATAGATGCTTGAATGATGTCTTTTATTTTTTGCATGGGTTATTAATTGATTGGTCAAAGATAAAGTCAATTGGTTAATTCTTGCGTAGTAACAAGGCATGCTTTGTTACTACAACATTTTGTAACAGAGTAATTTTTTATCTCGTTCCAACTGTTTTCCGCTGCGATTGATTAAAGCTTCATGTTTAGAATAGTGTCTGTCATCAAGGTCCAGCTATATTTTTTCTTTTCTTCACGAAGGCCGGGCAGAAAATGATCTTCTCCCAAATCAAAATATTCTTCTATTTTTTGGGCGATGCTTTCCGCGTTCGGTTCTGCAATCAATCCAACTTTTCTATCAGGAACTAAAGATGGCAAACCACCCACGTTGGTTACGATCATCGGTATCTCAAAATGATAGGCGAGGGGAGTAACGCCACTTTGAGTAGCGCTTCTGTAGGGCTGTATCACACAATCTGCCGCGCATAAATAGTATTTCACGTCGGTATTTGAAATAAAATGTGTGTGTAAAATCAAATCTTTTTTTATGGCCGGATCATTTGTCAGGAATTCATAATTTTTTTCACCATCATAAAATTCTCCTGCAATCAATAGTTTTAGATTGGGAATTTTATTCGTTGATTTTAAAATTTTGAAAGCCTCCAACAACATATCAAGACCTTTATATTTCCTGATAAATCCAAAAAATAAAATCACTTTTTCCTCTTCGCGAATACCTAATTTGTCTCTTGCTTCTTTTTTGTTAATAGCTGCTCCAAAATTATCATACAGTGGATGTGGTATTAATTGAGCGGGTTTATCTTTTGCAAATGATTTTAAATCATCAAGCACTTTCGCACTCATAGTAATGAAAGCGTCAACTGGTTTTATAAAATATTTTGTAAAGATTGTATCACCGGGTCTTTTTTCATGAGGTGAAATATTATCCGCGATACAAATCACTTTTGTATGACGATTTTTTTTCACTCTTCTTAAGATGGTGCCCAGGCATGGCCCCATAAAGGGAAGCCAATATCTAACTACAATGACGTCGGGCTTTAGTTTTTTTAATTCGTTTCCTACGGATATCCAATTGAAAGGATTTACAGAATTTATTTTTATTTTGATAGGAATATTTTCAGGAGGCGCTTCTGTTGAATATTGCGTTTTCCCCGGAAAAAGAAAAGATGGATACTGATAAGAAAAGGTATAAATGGTAGTATCAAAACCTTCATCAATAAATTCTTTGGCAAGCCGCTCATTGAAAGTGGAAATGCCTCCGCCGCGCAAAGGAAAAGCAGGGCCAATAATGATGATTTTTTGGGCAGGCAAAGTAGGTTGATTTTATAATGAGCTGATTAGCCAATTAGCTAATTGATCTTAATACAATTATTTTTTTGAAGGATGAGATAAAACAGGTTTTCGATTTTTTTGTTTATTTACTAGCACTGGCAGGCCATTTTGCTTTCAGCTTTGAGCCTTCAGCATTCCCTAACATTAGCACATTGGCTAATCAGCTAATTAATCTTCTCTTCAATATAATAATGATTTCTTTCAGGGCCGTTTCTCGAAATTAATTCTCCGATGAAACCCGCAAGAAAGAATTGAGATCCAATAACCATTGCTACCAATGCAAGGTAAAATAAGGGCCTTTGGGTCATTCCTGTCTGATCAAAAAAGATTTTACTGAGGCTGAGATAAAGAGAAACAATAAACCCAAATAAAAATAACAGCGTTCCCCATAATCCAAAAAAGTGCATAGGATTTTTTCTAAACTTCCCGACAAACATAATAGATGCCAGATCCAGAAACCCATTTACGAAACGGTTCCAGCCAAACTTGGTAACACCATATTTCCTCGCGCGATGCTCTACCACTTTTTCTCCAAACTTTTTAAAGCCGCTCCATTTTGCAATCAATGGAATGTAGCGGTGCATTTCGCCATAAACTTCTATGCTCTTTACTACTTTATGTTTATAAGCTTTGAGGCCACAATTAAAATCGTGCAAATAAATTCCGCTCGCTTTTCGGGTTGCCGCGTTGAATAATTTTGATGGTATATTTTTAGAAAGTTTGCTGTCGTATCTTTTTTTCTTCCAGCCGCTAACGATATCGTAGCCATCTTCTAAAACCATTTTACGCATTTCAGGGATTTCATCCGGACTGTCTTGTAGGTCAGCGTCCATGGTAAACACCACCTCGCCCTTTGCCATTTTAAAACCTTCATTCAGCGCAGCGCTTTTGCCATAATTTCTTTGAAATTTAATACCCTTTACAAACGGATTTACAACAGACAAATCCTTTATCACCTTCCACGAATTATCATTGCTGCCGTCATCCACAAAAATAATTTCGTAGCTGTAATTATTTTCTTGCATCACACGACGAATCCATGCTTCCAGTTCGGGCAACGATTCGTCTTCATTAAAAAGGGGGACCACAACAGAGATGTCCATTTGCTATATGAGTTTTTTAACGGCCATCGGTAAATTGAACAGGATTCTTTTTGGTGATGCCGGCTCCGATCAATGAAGCAAGCGCGCCAAAAAATAGATAGGAAATAAGTGTCCAGGCTATTATACCAACCATGAAAAATTTTTGTGTGATTTGAATTCCGTTATTAATCTGCTCCTCAGTCAACTTCTGGTCTATCATTCCTTTTCTTGCACTTTCTATGGCTTTTTCTTTGATGTCGGGGAAAAGGTAAACAAAAATAACCATGAATAAAATCATAATCAGGGTCACGAACGCCGATATCTTAAACCCATGGGAAAAATAGTTTCCAAAGGTGGAGTTGTAATTAATCTGCTTGCCATACATATTCACCGACCAGATAATTCCGATAATAAAAACGAGATATCCAAGCCACTGTGTCGTCTTAGTAGCGCTGTCACCTAAATCCAGGAAATACGTGATTAGTCCATATACGATAAGAACCAGCGAAATCGCAATACCTTTTGTAAGTGGTGTCGTAACCGGTTGTACTGGTTGTTCCATAATTTTTAATTTTTATTTGTTCAAAAATAGCCTGTCTTTATTAATTATCCCAAACACTTTTCCTTTTAGTTTTTGCCCGATGAAAGCGTTGTTCTTGCTTTTCGATAAAATGTCTTTTTCTTCAAAAAGATATTCGTCATCTGGCAGAAATAAAGTGAGGCTTGCTTTTTCTCCTTCTGCTATCGCAGATGTAGGTACATTGAAAACATGGCGAATGTTTTCTGTTTGCATTTTTATAAATCGTTCTGCAGAAATCCCACATGCTCTGGCCGCGCCGAAAACGCTTTCCAAAGTTTCCATTCCGTTTTTCGCGTATTGAAATTCACAAACCTTATGATCCCAATCCTGCGGCTGGTGATGAGATGCGATAAAATCTAAGGTTCCGTTCTTCACTCCTTTGCGCAAGGCATCACGATCTTTTTTAGTTCGCAATGGCGGATTCACTTTTAAGTTGCTATCGTAGTCACTGAGATCTTCATCGCAAAAGAATAAATGATACGGCGTAGTAGAGCAACTTATTTTTAGTTTTTCTTTTTTTGCTGCCGCAATGAGTTCCAAAGATTTTTGTGTGGAAACACCCGTAAAATGAATTTTTGAATCCGTATATCTTGCCAGTTCAATGTCTCTTGCGATCATCAGTTCTTCTGATAAAGCAGGCTTGCCCTGAAGGCCCAGCCTCGTTGCGATTTTACCTTCATTCATTAGCCCGTGCATGCCAATACTTTTATCATCCGGTAGTTGTATGATGGTTCCGTCTATAGCAAGAATGTATTCAAGTGCTTTCTGTAAAACGCCTGACGATTGTATGGGATTTATTCCATCAGAAAAAGCGATGGCACCAGAATTTTTCATATCGAACATTTCGCAGAGTTCTTTGCCTTCCGCATTCTTGGTTACTGCACCTATCGGATGAATATTTACAATTAGAGATTTGCCTTTCTCTTTCAGATACTCTACCTGGCTTTTGTTATAAACTGCCGGTTGCGTATTTGGTATCAGCATCACATCGGTAAAACCTCCGGCAGATGCCGCATTGGCACCGCTTTCCAGGGTTTCTTTATACTCTTCTCCAGGGTCAGCGAAATTGGCAAAGCAATCCATCCAACCAACAGACACATGCAAATCTTTGATCTCAATTGTCTTGTTAGCCGTTATTTTTAAATTGGTGCCAATTTTGGAAATGATGCCTTTATCAATAAGAATATCTTTATTTTTTCCATGAAAAGGAGAGGCGGGGCAGTATATAGTCGCGTTTTTTATGAAAACCTTCATTAGGTTTATATCAAGATTTAGTGGCGCTAAGGTAAGAGGAAAAATGATAAATCAGACATTATTGAGTTCATTGATCAACGATAAATATTTTTACTGCTTAGAAGTTTACAATCGCCAATGATTGCCTGATAATACTGCTAAGAAAATCTTAAAATCACCTTTGCATTTTCAACTCCATAGTTTTTTATTAGTTTTATAAAAAAAACACAGATGAAAAAACTATTATTGATCCTTTCTCTTTCCTTGATTTCTTATTTTGGATATTCTCAAACAAGTCCGATGAACAATGGTACACCGGCGTATCTCAGCAATCCTACGATACCCGATTTTACCGTATACCGGGCCCCAGACAGCACGTTGTTTACCAACAGGGATATGAAAAAGAAAAAGCCAACCCTCATCATTATATTCAGTCCCGATTGCGGGCATTGCCAGCATGAAACCACGTTGCTTTTGCAAAATATCAGCCATTTTAAAAATGCTCAGATATTAATGACTACATGGCTCCCTTATTCTGAGATGCTGACTTTCTATAAAAATTATAAAATTGCCGATTATCCACAAATAACAATGGGTTGGGACAACAAATATTTTTTTCTTCCGTACTATCATGTGGGCAGTTACCCAGGAATGGTGGTGTATGATAAAAAAGGAAAGTACGTAACCTCCTTTAGCGGTGACGTGAAAATGAAGGATGTGTGGGAGGCTATGGGCGAATAGTACTTCATTTCACTCCAAAATAGGGTTAAATCAGTCACTTTTCAATAATTGGGCCATCGATTAAGATCGGGCCCTATTTTTATTTTCTTTCCGAAAGTAAAACAGGCATATTGCCCGGCGTATTTATCGATAAAATGCGAAAGGATTATCTTTGTGGAATAACTTTTCGTAATGAAAAAAATAATTGTTACAGTGTTCCTTACGCTCATGATTCTTATTGTGGCATTTACAATATATATTTATTCTGGCGCTTATAATGTGAGCCAGCTATCGCCTCATAATGCAATTACAAAATGGGCAATCAACGCCGCAAAAGAGAAATCAATCAACAAACGACTTAAACATATAAAAGTGCCTCCGATGAACGACACGTCAATGGAGGTTGAAGGATTTACTCATTATAACGAGATGTGTTCTACCTGCCACGGTGGTCCGGGTATTAGTCCTGATGAACTGTCCAAAGGGCTCTATCCTCCTGCCCCAAAATTTTATAAATCCGATGATATGCCTGAACCTGCAGAAGCATTTTGGGTAATAAAAAACGGAATTAGATTTACCGCAATGCCCGCGTTTGGCCCTACACACAACGATGAGAAAATATGGGCCATCACTGATTTTTTGTTAAATAAAATGAACAAGATGACACCTGGCGAATACCAGGACTGGAAAAAGAAATATGCTGGTAAAGATTCGGATTAAAATTTATTTTTAGAATAAAGCAGATAGGTCGTGATGAATTGAATAGTATTTGTTTTAAGCTAATAATATTAGTATATTTGAGCTAAAATTATTAGCCATGTTTACAGGAATGAGTTTAATAGAATTTACAAAAAAGTTTCAGAGT
>DATCFI010000195.1:0-4567 GCA_036509585.1 Hanamia sp.
TAGTACATGGTGTTCCAGTTTTACTTCAAACGCGGTAATAGCATTTTTGCTGAGCGCTTTTGCCTGTGTCATTTTATACTTTGGATTTGGCGCCATCAGCAAATTACCGGTGTTCACAGGGAACGCGGATTATTATATTGAAATGCTCGGGATCGATTTTCATTATCAAAGCATTAGCCGCGGCGTGGTAGATTCAAGAGATATTATTTATTTCTTCAGCATCATATTTCTGTTTCTTTTTGCAACGCAAAAAAACTTAAACAAAAAATAAGGCCGTCAAAAAATGAAATCTTCTTTAATTAAAAAATGGTGGCGGCTTATACTTATTGTTGCAATTGTATTGATCAACTATGTTGCTTCCATTTTCCACGAGCGCATCGACCTAACAAATGAAAAACGATTTACTATTTCGACACCGGTAAAAAAGATCTTAAAAACGATTGATCGGAAAATGGAGATCAATATTTTTTTAAGAGGAAATCTGCCGGCAGGTTTTAAAAAATTATCTGTTTCCACACAAGATCTTTTGCAGAATTTTAAAGAATATTCAAACGGGAATATTCATTATAATATCATCTCCGCCGATGAACAAATGCCCGGCACAGAAAGAACTTATGCGGATACGCTTACTTCGCTCGGTGTGGTTCCTATCAATCTGAAAGTGCAATTAAAAGAAGGCGAACAATCTCAATATATTTATCCGGCGGCTATTGTAAGTTATAATAATAAAATGCAAGCGGTCAATTTATATTCCGGTTCCAATAATTTTATCACAGCACCCGAACTCAATAGCGCTGAGGCTTTGCTTGAATACAAATTTGCAAGTGCTATTGAAAAAACTATTGAAACCCAAAAACCATTAGTGGCTTACGCTGTTGGCAATGGAGAACCTAGCGGTCCTGAAATATACGATCTGGCAGAAAATGTCTTGAAACCGAATTACGGCCTTTTCATGATGAACCTGCAAACAGAACCCGTGATTCCTGATACTTTTAAACTGCTGATCATCGTAAAGCCCACGCTGACTTTTAGCGATGAAGAAAAAATAAAGATAGATCAGTATGTGATGCATGGCGGTAAGCTTCTTTGCTTTATTGACCGACTGAATGCAGAGGTGGATAGCCTGCAAATGAAAAATGAAGTGGTGGCTTACGACAGAAATCTGAATCTTGAAGATCTTCTTTTCAAATACGGAGTGCGTATCAATCCTGATCTGCTCATGGATCTACAATGCGACTTTTTACCTTTCAGTGTAAACGGAAAAACACAATTTGATTATTTACATTGGAACTATTTTCCCTTGTTCGAATCTAAACAAAATAGTGTTATTGATAAAAATGTAGGCCTCGTTGCGGGCAGGTTTGCAAATTCAATGGATACCGTGAGCGCTCCGGGAATTAAAAAAACCATTTTATTAAGTTCATCTCCAAACTCAAGAACGATTGAAACGCCTGCATTAATCAGTGGCAGGGAAAATCGGAACGCACCTGAAGACGCCGAATACAATAGAAAAGATATTATTGCCGGCGTATTACTTGAAGGAAAATTTACTTCTTTATATAAAAATCGTATTGGTCGTTCCATGATGGATTCTCTTGATTCTTATGGAACCCCTTTCCGTAGCGAAGACATCAATGATAATAAGATGATCATTATTTCCGACGGTGATATCGTTTTAAATGGAGTATACAAAGCTTCGCCAATCCCAATGGGCGTCAACTCCTATACCATTGGAACCCAATACGAATATCAGTTTGCCAATAAACAATTTGTAGAAAATTGCATTGAGTACCTTATCAACAACGCAGGTCTTAGCGAAGCGAAGGCGAAGGATTACAAGCTTCGTTTGCTCGATCCCAAAAAGACAAGTGACGAAAGAGGGTTTTGGGAAATGCTAAACCTGTCGCTTCCAGTCTTACTGCTGGTTATTTTCGGATTGATATATCAATGGTGGAGAAGAAGAAAGTATACACTGAATCCAGTGAATCGACAAAAAAGCTAAGTTTCTAATTTCTCAAGTGAGCTCGCGATCGCTAAATCTTTCCCGAAACCGAAAGTTGCTTTTCTTTCTTTAAAGTAAAATACAAAATCACAAATCCAACAATAAAAAAAACCATCACCGCCAGTACAGAATTCTTCATACTGCCGGTTAGTTCTTCTATTAATCCAAAACTAAACATCCCTATTACGATGCCGATTTTTTCGGTTACATCATAAAAACTAAAGAAAGAAGTGGTATCTTTTGTAACAGGCATCAGTTTGGCGTAAGTAGATCTGCTGAGCGACTGAATGCCCCCCATTACCAACCCTACAAAAGCGGCCAGTATATAAAAATAAATTTCCGCATCCTTTCCCTGTTCACTTATATTAGCTATCTGGTAAGCGCCCAGGCAAATTAAAATCCAGATAACTACCACGCTCAACAACGTTTGAAAGTTGCCAAACTTTTCAGAAAACCAGGCCATTAAATGAGCGCCGGCGATCGCCACAATTTGAATAATTAAAATTGTAATAATGAGTTTATCAGTTGGCAATTTTAATTGCTTACTCCCAAAAAGAGCCGCAACAAGCATAATGGTTTGTACACCGGTATTATAAAAGAAAAAAGCCAGTAAGTACCTTTTTAAAATCAGAAGATCCTTTAGCTGAAAGAAAACTTTCTTCAATTCGATAAATCCATTAGCAAGGATATTATGCTGAGGCCTGAACGCAGCCGGAGTTCCTTTGGGCATTCGCGTAAGCGTGAATTGTGCAAACCCAAACCACCATACACCCACCAACAGAAAAGAAAAACGTGCCGGCATTGTGGCATCATTTTGCATACCAAACCATTCAGGTTTGAATACAAATACAAAACAAATTAATTGAAGAATTACACTACCAATATAGCCTCTTGAAAAGCCTTTGGCGCTTACCCGATCACGATCTTCAGGCGCTGCTATTTCGGGTAAATAAGAATTGTAAAAAACGAGGCTGCTCCAAAAACCGATGCAAGCAAGAATGCTAAAAATAATAGCCACCCAAATGGTATCAATTCCTTTAAAAAAATAAAGTGAGCTGCATGCCACACTACCCAAAAGACAAAAAAAACGAAGAAAACTTTTCTTGTTGCCCTTGTAATCCGCGATGGAAGAAAGAATTGGCGACATGATGGCGACAATGAGGAACGCAATTCCCAAAGCATAATTATATAAAGCGGAGTTTACAAATCTTCTTCCTAAAAATACAACCACATTGCTTCCATGGTTGCTGGTGACGCTCTCATAATAGGCGGGGAAAATGGTGGAAGTGATGACAAGGCTGTAAACAGAATTAGCCCAATCATACATAGCCCATCCGTTAACAACTTTTTTAGAGGCAGTTTGCATTTGATAAGAAATATTAAATGAAAATAAACTTTTTTATCGAAATAAAAATTCCGGTTATTTGTTTGCTTACTCTACTCAACATTGAAAATTTATTACTTGGATAGCGGGACATTCTGCAATTTCCAATCACAGCTATTAGGACTATTTCTGTTGCGGACATTAATCGGTCGTTTGAAGTAGGCACCCTAAAATCCGCAAGGTGCCCAAAGTCTATATTTCGCTTTGTAGGATGATAAATTTCCAATATTCCTTTCTGGAATTCCAACGAAAAATACCTTAATATTTTTTATTTCAGCAAAAATCTTTAATAAAACTTCGTTTACTGCAATGCGAAATCTTATCTTAAAATTTGATCTCCTTTCGAAAAAATACATTTGGCTATTACAAAATATCGTTACATTTAATAAACTTTTTTTTATGTTATGGAGAAGATTTAACGGCGATGCCATAGAACTGCCCATCAAAAAAGCTGTAGAAACAGCTATTCAAAAAGAAGCCGAAGCAGGCAATAAATTAAAAGTCTGCATTGGCACCGACAGCCAGGTAAAAAGCCACGATACTGAATTTGCAACTGTGATTGTTTTCCTTCGCGAAGGGCGTGGGGGTTTTATGTTTATTCATAACGAAAAGACAACAATGAAGTACAGCATCAAAGAACGTATGCTGATAGAGGTTGCCAAAAGCATTGAGATTGCCTATGAACTTTGCGACCTGTTTACAAAATACGATGTGGATATGGAAGTGCACGCTGACATCAATACCAACCCAAGTTTTAAAAGCAATGAAGCGCTGCGCGAAGCGATGGGATATATTCTCGGAATGGGTTTTGCCTTCAAAGCCAAGCCGGAAGCCTTTGCCAGTAGTTGCTGTGCAGATAAAATGGTGAATTAGATAGGTTTAGATAATTTAGAATTGTTTAGAAGAGTTTAGCTGAAAATTTTTGGCTGCTTAAAAGTATAATGTTATGGATAAATTTATTTTGGCCGTTTGTTTATTTGCATTAGTTCCACTTGCCATATTGAGCCGTAGGCTCACAGCGAAATATAGAAATACAAAAGCTTTATTAATTCTACAATTCTGTTGGTTTATAATAGTTGCTACTGTTTTTCTATTCTTTTTAATTCCAAATTATAGCAGGTTACAAAATATTGCTATGGGCGCTTTTTTGGGTGGAGGATTGGTTATTTTTTTCTATAAAT